>JBFXGQ010000106.1:0-10103 GCA_050177915.1 Pseudodonghicola sp.
TGACCGCACGCGGCGGCCGCGATCCGATGATCGCCGGGCTGGCGGTCGACAGCCGCGAGGTGAAGGACGGATTTCTCTTCGCGGCGCTGCCGGGCACCCGGGTGCATGGCGGCGAGTTCATCCAATACGCGCTGCGCATGGGCGCCGCCGCCATCCTGACCGACACCCGCGGCGCCGCGATCGCCGAGACCGAGCTTGCCGCCTCCGGGGCCGCGCTGGTGGTGGTCGAGGATCCGCGCCAGGCGCTGGCCTGCGCTGCCGCGCTCTGGTTCGGCGCCCAGCCCCGGGTGATGGCGGCGGTGACCGGCACCAACGGCAAGACCTCGGTCGCCACCTTCCTGCGCCAGATCTGGACCGCGCTGGGCCACAAGGCGATCAACCTCGGCACCACCGGGGTCGAGGGCGCCTGGACCGCGCCGCTGCATCACACCACGCCGGAGCCGATCACCCTGCACCGGGTGCTGGCCGAGGCCGCCGAGCACGGCGTCACCCATGCGGCGATGGAGGCCTCCTCGCACGGGCTGGAGCAGCGCCGGCTCGACGGGGTGGAACTGACCGCCGCCGCCTTCACCAATTTCACCCAGGATCACCTGGATTATCACGAAAGCTTCGAGGCTTATTTCGCCGCCAAGGCGGGGCTGTTCCGCCGGGTGCTGCCGCCCGATGGCACCGCGGTGATCAACCTGCAGGATCCCCGCGGGCCCGAGATGCGGGCGATTGCCGCCGCGCGCGGCCAGGCGGTGCTGACCGTCGGGCGCGACAGCGGCGATCTGCGCCTGCTGGGCCAGCGGTTCGACGCCACCGGCCAGGACTTGCGGTTCTCCTGGGGCGGGCAGACGCATCAGGCGCGGCTCGACCTGATCGGCGGCTTCCAGGCGGAAAACGTGCTGATCTCGGCGGGCCTCGCCATCGCCTGCGGCGACGAGGCCGGGGCGGTGTTCCGCACCCTGCCTGAGCTGACCACCGTGCGCGGTCGCATGCAGCTGGTCGCCACCCGCGACAATGGCGCCGCGGTCTTCGTCGATTACGCCCATACCCCCGATGCCGTGGCCACCGCGCTCAAGGCGCTGCGCCCGCATGTGATGGGCCGGCTGGTCGCCATCGTCGGCGCCGGCGGCGACCGCGATCGCGCCAAGCGGCCGCTGATGGGACGGGCAGCGGCGGAGCATGCCGATCTGGTCTTCGTCACCGACGACAACCCGCGCAGCGAGGACCCCGCGACGATCCGCGCCGCGGTGATGCAGGGCGCCCCGGGCGCCATCGAGATCGGCGACCGGGCCGAGGCGATCCTGCGCGGCGTCGATGCTTTGGAACCCGGCGACGCGCTGCTGATCGCCGGCAAGGGCCATGAGACCGGCCAGATCGTGGGGGATGACGTGCTGCATTTCGACGATGCCGAACAGGCCAGCGTGGCAGTGGCCGCGCTGGACGGGCGCGGGGCATGACGCTCTGGACCGCAGCCGAGGCCGCCGCGGCCACCGGGGGCAGGGCACAGGGCGACTGGCAGGTCACCGGCGTCTCGATCGACACCCGCACCATCGAGCCGGGCGATCTGTTCGTGGCGCTCAAGGCCGCCCGCGACGGCCATGAATTCGTGGCGCAGGCGCTGGCAAACGGCGCCGCTGCCGCGCTGGTCAGCCATATCCCCGAGGGCGTCGGCCCCGATGCGCCGCTGTTGATCGTCGGGGACGTTCTGACCGGGCTGGGGGCGCTGGGCGCCGCCGCCCGCGCCCGCACCGATGCCCGCGTCGTCGCGGTGACCGGCAGCGTCGGCAAGACCTCGACCAAGGAGATGCTGCTGCGCGTGCTCTCGGATCAGGGCGCCACCCATGCCAGCGTCGCCAGCTACAACAACCACTGGGGCGTGCCGCTGACGCTGGCGCGGATGCCGCGCGAGACGCAATATGCGATCATCGAGATCGGCATGAACCACCCCGGCGAAATCGCGCCGCTGGCGCGTCTGGCGCGGCCGCATGTGGCGATGATCACCACCGTGGCCCCGGCGCATCTTGAGGCTTTCGCCAGCGTCGCGGATATCGCCCGCGAAAAGGCCGCGATCCTCGACGGGCTGGAGCCCGGCGGCGTCGCAGTGCTGAACGCCGATCTGGACCAATCGCCGATTCTCTTCGATCACGCCCGGGCGCTGGGCGCGCGGACACTGGGCTTCGGTACCCAGGCCACCGACTATCGGCTGATCTCCGCCGAGATCGACGGCGACGAGACCGAGGTGCGGGCCGAGACCCCCGCAGGCCCGGTGAGCTTCCGCCTCGCCACCCCGGGGCGGCATTTCGCGATGAACGCGCTGGGGGCGCTGGCGGTCTGTACCGCGCTGGGCGCCGACCCGGCGCAGGTCATCGCCAGCCTGCCGCGCTGGTCGCCCTACAAGGGCCGTGGCGCGCGCGAGATCATCGCGCTGGCGGCGGGCATCCTGACGCTGCTCGACGATTCCTATAATGCCAATCCGGTCTCGATGGCCGCGGCGCTCGAGGTGCTGGCCAGCGTCGCCCCCGAAGGCGACGGCCGCCGCATCGCCATCCTCGGCGACATGAAGGAGCTCGGCCCGCAGGGACCGGCCCTGCACGCCGCGCTGGCCGAGCTGCCGGCGATGGCCAAGGTCGACCGCGTCCACAGCATCGGCCCGCTGATGCGGTCGCTGCACGAGGCGCTGCCCGAGGAGAAACGCGGGCTGCACCGCGACACCAGCGCCGAACTGGCGGCCGAGCTGCCCGATCTGGTGCAGCCCGGCGATGTCGTGCTGGCCAAGGGATCGCTCAGCATGGCGCTGGCGAAACTCGTTGACGCCCTGCGCGGAATCGGCCAAGGGGGCGCACTTTCGGGCGACAAGAAGCAGGAATAGGATCGGCAAGATGCTCTATTGGTTGACCGCGCTGACGGATGGCGGGGATTTCTTCAACCTCTTCCGCTATATCACCTTCCGCGCGGGTGGGGCGTTTCTGACGGCGCTGGTCTTCGGCTTCATGTTCGGCCGGCCGCTGATCAACGTGCTGCGCAAGCGTCAGGGCAAGGGCCAGCCGATCCGCGACGACGGCCCGCAGAGCCACCTGTCCAAGGCTGGCACCCCGACCATGGGCGGGCTGCTGATCGTCGGCGCGCTGCTGACGGCGACGCTGCTCTGGGCGCGGCTCGACAACCCCTTCGTCTGGATGGTGCTGTTCGTCACGCTCTCCTTCGGGCTGATCGGCTTCGCCGACGATTACGCCAAGGTCTCCAAGCAGAACACCAAGGGGGTGCCGGGCAAGCTGCGGCTGGCGCTGGGCATCCTGATCGCGGTGATCGCCGCCGTCTGGGCATCGTGGAACCATCCGGAGGCGTTGCAGAACCAGCTGGCGCTGCCGGTGTTCAAGAACGTTCTGGTCAACCTGGGCTATTTCTACGTGCCGTTCTCGGTCTGCGTCATCGTCGGCGCCGCCAATGCGGTGAACCTGACCGACGGGCTGGACGGTCTGGCGATCATGCCGGTGATGATCGCGGCCACCACGCTGGGCATCATCGCCTATGCGGTGGGGCGGATCGACTTCTCGGAATATCTCGATGTGCATTATGTGCCGGGCACCGGCGAACTGCTGATCTTCACCGCGGCGCTCTTTGGCGGCGGGCTGGGGTTCCTGTGGTACAACGCGCCGCCGGCGGCGGTCTTCATGGGCGACACCGGCAGCCTGGCGCTGGGCGGCGCGCTGGGCGCCATCGCGGTGGCCACCAAGCACGAGCTGGTGCTGGCCGTGGTCGGCGGCCTCTTCGTGGTCGAGGCGCTGAGCGTGATCATCCAGGTGCTCTATTTCAAGCGCACCGGCCGGCGGGTGTTCCTGATGGCGCCGATCCACCATCATTACGAGAAGAAGGGCTGGGCCGAGCCCACCATCGTGATCCGCTTCTGGATCATCTCGCTGATCCTGGCGATGATCGGCCTCGCCACGCTGAAGGTACGCTAAGCCGCACCGCGCGGGAGGTGCGACGGGGGGCGGGGAGACCTGCCGCATCTCCCCCGCTTTTCCGTCCGGATCGGGGCAGCGTGACCCGAAATCCGGCGCGGATTTCGGTCCGGATTTGCACGGCAAATCCGGTCACCGCCTCGGGCGGCAGGCGTCACATCCGGACCGGGCGCCGAAATCCGCGACGGATTTCGGACCGGAATTCGCGCCGAATTCCGGCTCGGCCCCGATCGTGGCGCTCAGGGTGGGCCTGCCGGCGGTGTCGGGCGGGCGCTCGAACACCGGGGCGCCGCTGCAACGACGGGCGCGTCTTGCGAAATCACCCTTTGGGGGTTCGCGCAAAATACCGCAAAACATGCCGAAGGCATTTGCGAGGGCCGGTGGGGATGAAGACAGGATTCGCTCTGATCGCAGGGGCGCTTGCGCTGGCCGGTTGCGGCAGCGAGAGGCAGTATTCCGAAGACTGGCAGCGGCAGAAGGCGGCCTGCGCCGGCGGCGATTACACCGCCTGCGCCGAGATCGGCCATCAGGCCCGGGCCGAGATGGGCGGCACCACGCCGGAGCAGCAGGCCGGCACCTTCCCCCCGCTGTCGACCCCGATCATCGACTGACCCGGCCGGCGCCTGTCCCGGTCTCGCCGGTTGTTTTGTGTCGACCGATGTCTAGGTATCCTGGGCGATGTCCGACCGGCGAGGTGACCATCCATGACTGTCTTTCTGCTCTTCCTGCTTGTGGTCGCAGGCGCGGTCGGGGGCCTTTTCTGGGCGCGCCGCCGGCGTCGCATGAGCCTGCTCGCCGCGCCGCTGACCGCGGCTCAGCGTGCCATCGTCGCCCAGCAGGTGCCGCTGAGCCGCAGGCTGCCCGCCGCCTTCCACGGCAGGCTGGAAGGCAAGATCAACGCGTTTCTGCACCAGGTCGAATTCATCGGCTGCAACGGCCTCGAGGTGACCGAGGAGATGCGGCTCTCCATCGCCGCCCAGGCCTGTCTGCTGATCGTCAACAGCGACACGTGGTACGACCATCTGCACACCATCCTGATCTATCCGGGCGCCTTCAAGTCGCGCCAGACCCGGCATCACGGCTATGTCGTGACCGAGCGGGAAATCGTGCGCACCGGAGAGAGCTGGTCGCGCGGGCCGGTGGTGCTCTCGTGGGCGCATACCCGACAGGGGGCGCTGGACGGCAGGGACGGCCACAACGTGGTGTTCCACGAATTCGCCCATCAGCTGGACGATCTCTCGGGCCATACCGACGGCGTGCCGATCCTGAATGGCAACCAGAGCTTTGCGGCCTGGCGGCGCGTCTTCGTCACCGCCTATGAGACCCATGTCCGCCATGTCGAGGCCGGGCGCCGCACGGTCCTTGACGCCTATGGCGCCGAGGGGCCGGAGGAGTTCTTCGCGGTCGCGGTCGAGGCGTTCTTCGAAAAACCCGCCGAGCTCAAGCACCACGAGCCGGCGGTCTACGAGCAGCTGGAGCTGCTGTTCCGGCTGGACCCGTCGACCTGGGGCAAGGCTGCGGGACAGGCCGCGGGATAGGTGCGAGCAGGGGGCGCCGCCGAATTGAAAAAGGGCGCACCGATGGTGCGCCCCCTCGATCGCTCCGGGCAGGTTTGCCTCAGGTCCGCACGCCGGCGAACCGGGTCTGCCAATCCTCGCGTTCCTCGTCGGTGATCTTGCGGAACAGGTTGTCCGGCACGGTGAACGCATGTCCCGCCGGCAGCGCCGCCAGCGCCGCGGCCACATCGTCGGGCCAGACCGCCTCGCCGCCCGCCATCGCCGCCAGCATCTGCGCCGAGGCGAAGGGGATGAACGGCGCCGACAGCACCGCATAGAGCCGGATCAGGTTCAGCCCCAGCCGCACCTGCATCGCGGCGCGCTCGGGGTCCTCCTTGAAGGTCGACCAGGGCGCGGCGGATTGCAGGTATTCGTTGCCGATCACCCAGATCGCCCGCAGCTCCTGCGAGGCCTTGCGCACCTCCATCGCCTCCATATGCCCCTCATAGGCACGGATGCGGGCGGTCAGATCGGCGATCAGCGCGGTCTCCTGCTCGCCATAGGCGCCGCCCTCGGGCACCGCCTCGCCGAACTTGGAACGGCAGAACTTGGTGATCCGGCTGACGAAGTTGCCCAGCACATCGGCCAGGTCCTTGTTGACCGAGGCCTGGAAATTCTCCCAGGTGAATTCCGCGTCCGAGCTTTCCGGCGCGTGGGACAGCAGCCACCAGCGCCAGTAATCCGCCGGCAGGATCTCCAGCGCCTGATCCATGAACACGCCGCGCCCGCGCGAGGTCGAGAACTGGCCGCCATCGTAGTTCAGGTAGTTGAACGACTTGATGTAATCGACCAGCTTCCAGGGTTCGCCCGACCCCATCAGGGTGGCGGGGAAGCTCAGCGTGTGGAAGGGGACATTGTCCTTGCCCATGAATTCGAAATAGCGCACGTCCTCGGCGCCCTTGTCGGTGCGCCACCAGCGTTCCCAGGCGCTGTCGTCCAGCCCCTTGGCGTCGGCCCATTCCTTGGCGCAGGCGATATATTCGATCGGCGCGTCGAACCAGACGTAGAAGACCTTGCCTTCCATCCCCGGCCAGTCCTCCTCGCCCTTCTTGACCGGGATGCCCCAGTCCAGATCGCGGGTGATGCCGCGGTCCTGCAGCCCGTCGCCGTCATTCAGCCATTTCTTGGCGATCGAGGTGGTCAGCACCGGCCAGTCGGTCTTGGAGTCGATCCAGGCCTCCAGCTTGTCCTTCATCACCGATTGCCGCAGGTAAAGGTGCTTGGTTTCGCGCAGCTCCAGATCGGTGGAGCCGGAGATCGTCGAATGCGGGTTGATCAGGTCGGTGGGATCAAGCTGCTTGGTGCAGTTGTCGCATTGGTCGCCGCGCGCACTGTCGTAGCCGCAGTTGGGGCAGGTGCCCTCGATATAGCGGTCGGGCAGAAAGCGGCCGTCGGCCTTGGAATACATCTGCTGTTCGACCACCTCGCGGATCAGCCCGTGCTCGGCCAGCTGGCCGGCGAAATGCTGGGTCAGCCAGTGGTTCTGCGGGCTCGACGAGCGGCCGAAATGGTCGAAGCTGAGACCGAAGCGGCGGGCGATATCGGCCTGCACGTCGTGCATTTCGGCGCAATACTGATCCACCGGCTTGCCGGCCTTGGCCGCCGCCAGCTCGGCCGGCGTGCCGTGTTCGTCGGTGGCGCAGAGAAACATGACCTCATTGCCCCGGCCGCGCTGGTAGCGGGCAAAGAGATCGGCCGGCAGCTGCGAGCCCACCAGATTGCCCAGATGCTTGATCCCGTTGATATAGGGAATTGCGGAGGTGATGAGGATGCGTGCCATGGGATGCCCGACTGTTTCGTGATCGGACATCCCTTACAATTCGGGTCGGCGAAAGGCCAGAGGCAAGCGCCCCGCGGCGCCCGCACCTATTGCGCGGTATAGCCGCCGTCGACCAGATGGTAGGACCCGGTGATGAAGCTCGCCCGGTCCGACAGCAGGAAACAGGCCAGCGCCGCGACCTCCTCGGGCGTGCCCAGCCGCCCGAGCGGATGCAGGGTCCTCAACGCCGCATGGGTCTCGCGGTCGAGCCCGTCCAGCAGCGGGGTCTCGATATAGCCGGGCCCGATGGCGTTCACCCGGATGCCGTCGGCGGCGTGATCCAGCGCGGCGGTCTTGGTCAGCCCCAGCAGCGCGTGCTTGGCGCTGACATAGCCGGCGATGCCCGCCGATCCGACCGCGCCGAGGATCGAGGCCATGTTGACGATGGCGCCGCCGCCGCGGCCGCGCATCGCGGCGATGCCGAAGCGCAGGCCGTAGAACACGCCGTTGAGGTTGACGTCGATGACCTGGCGCCAGCCCTCGATCGAATAGTCGCCGACCGCCGCCTGTTCGCCGCCGATGCCGGCGTTATTGACCAGAAGGTCGAGCCCGCCGGTTTCGGTCACCGCGAAATCGACCATCGCCTCGACCGCCGCCGCATCGGCGACGTTGACGGCAAACGGCAGGGCGCAGCCGCCGGTCGCGGCGATCTCGGCCGCCGCGGCACCGGCCTGTTCGGGATCGAGGTCGGCGACGATCACCGTGGCGCCGCTCGCCGCCAGTTCCGCGGCGATGGCCTTGCCGATGCCCGAGGCGGCGCCGGTGACGATGGCGGTCTTGCCGTCGAATCTGAGCTCCATGTGGCTCTCCTCTATTGCCTGCCATCAGGCTAGCGCGCCCGCCCGCCGCCGTCAGCGACGAGGCGCGGGGCGTGACGCTGCGTCGCGCCTATTCGTCGGGATCGCGCTGCCGCCCGGTCAGCCGGCCGATCAGGAAGGAGGTGCGCGGACTGTAGACATAGGGCGTCTTGCGCGCCGCCCGCCGCGCCCGCATCCGCCACAGCCCGAAGCCCACCAGCCCCAGATGCGCGACCGAGATCATGGTGAACATCGCCGGCGGCCCATAGGCGTCGATCAGCAGCGAGGCGGCATAGGGCGCGGCGATCGCCCCCACCGCGTAATGGAACATCAGCGCCGCCGACAGCTCGACCCGCTCATGGGTCTCGGTGAAGTCATGGGCATGGGCGACCGAGACCGAATAGATCGGAAAGCTCATCAGCCCGTACAATATGGCCGCGCCCATCACCCCCAGGTGCCGCTGTCCTGCGCCAGGATGGTGATTGCCGCGGTGCCGATGGTGGCCACCGACAGGCAGATCAGCACCCAGCGCCGGTCGAACTTGTCGGCCAGCCAGCCCACCGGATATTGCGCCAGCGCGCCGCCCAGCACCCAGGCAGCCAGAAAGGTGGCGATCTGATCTGTGCTCAGCCCGACCTCGCGGCCATAGACCGGCCCCACCATGCGGAAACTGGCCGAGGACAGCGCCGAGACCAGCACGCCCGCCACCGCCAGCGGCGAGCGCCGGATCGGCAGCATCGGCCGCAGCCGCGGCGCCTCCGGCGTCTCGGGTTGCTGCACCCGGGTCAGCGTCAGCGGCAGCAGCGCGGCGCAGCACAGGATCGCCAGAAAGTTGTAGGAGACATAGCTCGCCGGCTCCAGCACCCCGATCAGCAGTTGCGCCAGCAGCGAGCCGCTCATGTCCACCACCCGGTAGACCCCCATGGCGCGACCCCGGTTGGCATTGTTGACCTTGGCCTGGATCCAGGCCTCGATGATCGTGTAGCAGCCGGCCACGCAGAGCCCGGTTGCCATCCGCATCACCGACCAGGCGGCGGGGCTGATCACCAGCATATGCGCCAGCAACCCGATGGCGCCGGCGGCGGTGAAGGCGGCGAAGGCGCGCGAATGGCCCACGTCGCCCATCAGCCGCGGCGCCCACCAGCAGCCGACGAAGAAGCCGATGAAATGCGACGAGCCCAGAAGCCCGATCTGCGCCGTGGTGAACCCCAGGCTGAGGCCGGAGAGCGCGTCCAGCGGGCTGACCCCGCCGGAGGACAGTTGCAGCAGAAGCACCGAAAGAAACAGCGCCGAGAAGGAAATGATCAGTCGCATAGCCGCGCCACCATGGCGCACCCTGCGCCCATGTCGAGCCCTTTTGCACCTCCGGCTTTTCATCTTGGTCCAAATACCTCCGCCGGAGGCTTCCCCGGCCGATGCCGCCGGAGCGGGCAACGGCCGGGCGAGCCGGGCGTGGCTGCGCCGGCCGGCCGGGTTTCCGATTGCCCCCGGCCGCGCAGCCGCTAGGGTCCGCGCGAGCAAGCGAAAGGACCCGCCATGCAGATGAACCCGCTGGGCCGCACCGGCCTGACCGTCTCGGACCTGTGCCTCGGCACCATGACCTTCGGCAACCAGACGCCGCCGCAGGAGGCGCATGCCCAGATCGACCGGGCGCTGGCGGCGGGGATCAACATCATCGACACCGCCGAGATGTATCCGGTCAACCCGGTCGCGAAGGAGACCGTCGGGCGCAGCGAGGAGATCGTCGGCGACTGGATCGTCGCCAACCCGGGCCGGCGCGGCGGCTTTCTGCTCGCCACCAAGCATTCCGGCGAGGGCATGCAGCATTGCCGCGACGGCGCGCCGATCACCGGCGCGACCATCCCCGGCGCCATCGAGGGATCGCTGCGCCGGCTGAAGACCGATGTGATCGACCTCTATCAGTTCCACTGGCCCAATCGCGGCAGCTACATGTTCCGCAGGAACTGGACCTACGATCCCT
>JBFXGQ010000107.1:0-10050 GCA_050177915.1 Pseudodonghicola sp.
CGAAGTACCGAGCCCGCGCGACGCCCATGCGCTGGGGATCGGCATGGTCTATCAGCAGTTCACCCTGGTGCCCTGCCTGACCGTGGCGGAGAACCTGGTGATCTCGCGCGCAGATACGCCGATGGTGATCGACTGGAAGCGCGAGCGGCGGCGGCTTGAGGCCTTCATGGCGGCGATGCCGTTCCGCGTCCGCCTCGACGCGCTGGTCTCCGAACTGTCGGCGGGCGAGAAGCAGAAGCTGGAGATCCTCAAGCTCCTCTACCTCGACCAGCGGTTCCTGATCCTCGACGAGCCGACCTCGGTTCTGACGCCGGCCGAGGCCGACGAGGTGCTGGGCCTGCTGGGCGAGATGGCGCGGCGGGGCGAGGTGACGGTGCTGATGATCTCGCACAAGTTCCGCGAGGTGAAGGCGTTCTGCGACAGTTTCACCGTGCTGCGGCGCGGGCAGTTCGCCGGCAGCGGCGACGCGAAGGCGGCCAGCGTGGCCGAGCTGAGCCAGATGATGATCGGCGACGCCGGCCTGCGCCCGCCCGCCAAACGCGCCGAGGCGCCGCCCAAGGGGCCGGCGCTGCATCTCGACGCCCTCTCCGCCAGCGACGCGGACGGCCGACGGTTGCTGTCGGACGTCACGCTGACGGTCAACGCGGGCGAGATCGTCGGCATCGCCGGGGTCTCCGGCAACGGCCAGAGCGCGCTGATCGAGGTGCTGTCCGGTCAGCGGCAGCCCGACGCCGGGCGGATCGCCATCAACGGCGCGCCCTTCCACCCGACCCGGCGCGACTTCGACCGTTTCAAGGTCTTCGGCCTGCCGGAGGAGCCGCTGAGGAACGCGGTGGTGCCGCGGATGACGGTGGCCGAGAACATCACCTTTCGCAGCTTCGACAAACCGCCGCTGGCGACCCGTCTGGGGCTGATCTCTCCCGCCCGCATCCGCAAGTGCGGCGCCGAGCTGATCGCGCGGTTCCAGGTCCACACCAGCTCGCCCGACGCGCCGATCGAGACGCTGTCGGGCGGCAACGTCCAGCGCGCGGTTCTGGCCCGCGAGCTGTCGGGAGAGGTCGATGTGCTGATCGTCGCCAACCCCTGCTTCGGCCTCGATTTCGCCTCCGTGGCCGAGATCCGCGGCAAGATCATGGAGGCCCGCAACCGCGGCGCTGCGGTGCTGCTGGTCAGCGAGGATCTGGACGAGATCTTCGAACTGGCCGACCGGGTCGCGGTGATGTCGGAGGGGCGGATCACCTATCTGGGCCGCGCCGCCGAGACCGATGCGATCGAGCTCGGCAAGCATGTCGCCGGACAGGCGGGCTAAGCTATTCCATCGGCTTCATCAGCTCGACCTCTTCGCCGCCGCGCACCGCGGTGTAGAAGCAGCTGCGCCGGTTGGTGTGGCAGGCCGGGCCGGTCTGGTTGACCAGCACCAGCAGGCAGTCGCGGTCGCAATCGACGCGGAAATCCACCAGCTGCTGCACGTGGCCCGAGCTTTCGCCCTTGACCCAGAAGCCCTGCCGCGAGCGCGACCAATAGGTGACCCGGCCGGTCTCCAGCGTGCGCGCCACGGCCTCGGCATTCATCCAGGCCATCATCAGCACCTCGCCGGTATCGGCGTCCTGCGCGATGGCGGGGATCAGCCCGGCCTCGTTATAGATCAATGTCGCGGGATCGAAGGACATGGCAGGAAAACCTTTTGCAACCGGAGACCGGCCCCCTATGTATGGGGAAGCGATGACGAGGGAAACCCATGTCCGGCGACAGCGATCTGATCAAGCTCTATTCGGCCCGCATTCTGGCGCTGGCGGCCGATATCCCGCATCTGGGGCGGCTGGAAAACCCCGATGCCAGCGTCAAGAAACGCTCGCCGCTCTGCGGCTCGACGGTGACGGTGGATCTGCGGGTCAAGGACGGCCGGGTCGTCGATTTCGCGCAGGATGTGAAGGCCTGCGCGCTGGGTCAGGCCGCCGCCTCGGTGGTGGGGGCGGCGATCATCGGCGCCAGCCGGGCGCAGGTGGAAAAGGCGCGCGACCAGCTCAAGGCGATGCTGAAGCAGGAGGGCCCGCCCCCCGAGGCCCCCTTCGACGGGCTTGAGGTGCTGCTGCCGGCGCGCGACTACAAGAACCGCCATGCCTCGATCCTGCTGGCGCTGGAGGCGACGGCCGAGGCGATGGCGCAGGCCGAACAGGCCCATTGCGCCTGAGCCGCGACGCCGCGCGGCAGACCGACACCGGAACATTTCCGACATCGCCCGCCTGACGGCGGCAATGGGGCTGCGGATCATCGCGGCGCGTTGGCCGCTGCTGATCGCCCCTGCTCTGCGACTCCGCCCAAATCCGACAAGAAAAAACCGCCGCACGTCCCGGGCAGGACGGCGGCGGCAGTGAAGCGTTTCTCATGAGGGATCCGGAGCGGACGCCCCTGACCCGAGAGGCTACGGGTCAGGGGGAATATGACAGGCAGGTCTCCCGCGCATCGGTATGGGACAGAATGCGGGGCGCCGCGCCGGCACGAGATCGCAGGCAGAACAGGTTGGGGTCAGATCAGACCCGGCAGGTGCAGCCCGACCACCAGCATCACCACCAGCGCCAGCACGCCCATGGCGTCCTGCAACAGGGTCTCACGATTGGCCGAGACGGCGGTCTTGATCTGGGTCAGCATGGGTCACCTCCGGGGTCAAATCTGCGGGTCGATGAACTTTGTTGTCCTTTTGTTCTCACATTCCCACCGAATCGTAAAGAACTTTGTAAGAACATTTGCGAACTTTTGAGAACAAGCGATGCAGACATCTGAAAACACACGATTTTTCAGGGGGATAAATGTTCTCTTTTTGGTCTGGGACGCGGGGGAGACAGCGGCGTTTCAGGCGCGCTACGCCCGTTCGGCGCGGAAAGGTTCCGCAGGAGCCTTTCCGAGACGCTGCCCCCGGGGCTTCGCCCGTTCGGCGCTGAAAAAGGTCCACCGGACCTTTTTCCGGGCGCGCTATCCCGGGGCTTCGCCCGTTCGGCGCTGAAAAAGGTCCACCGGACCTTTTTCCGGGCGCGCCTCACCCCACGGAAATCAGTCGGATGGCTTGGTCCTGCCGCATCAGCCACAGCAGCACCCGCGCCGCCTTGCCGCGCGGACCGGCGAGGCCCGGGTCGGTCTCAAGCAGGGCGCGCGCATCGCTCTGCGCCACCGCCATCAACGCGGTCTGCCGTTCCAGATCGGCGATGCGGAACCGCGGCAGGCCCGATTGCGCGGTGCCGATCAGATCGCCCGCCCCGCGCATCTCAAGATCGGTCTCGGCGATGCGGAATCCGTCGTCGGTCTCGCGCAGCACCTCCAGCCGGCGCCGGCCGCCCTCGCTCAGCGGCGGCTGGTACATCAGCAGACAGGTGCTCTCGGCCTCGCCGCGCCCGACCCGCCCGCGCAGCTGGTGCAGCTGCGCCAGGCCGAAGATCTCGGCCCGTTCGATCACCATGATGGTGGCGTTGGGCACGTTGACGCCGACCTCGATCACCGTGGTGGCGACCAGAACCGCGGTCTCGCCGGCCTGAAAGGCGGCCATGGCGGCGTCCTTCTCGGCCGGCGGCATCTGACCGTGGACCAGCCCCACCCGCCCCTCGCCCAGCACGGCGCGCAGCTGCTTGAACCGCTCCTCCGCCGCGGTCAGGTCCGAGACCTCGGATTCATCGACCAGCGGGCAGACCCAATAGCATTGCCGCCCCTCGGCGATCGCCTTGCGCAGATGCGCCACCACATCGTCGCGCCGCGCGGTGGAGATCACCGCGGTCTTCACCGGCTTGCGCCCCGGCGGTTTCTCGTCCAGCACCGAGACATCCATGTCGCCATATTGCGCCAGCGCCAACGACCGCGGGATCGGCGTCGCGGTCATCACCAGCACATCCGCCGCCACGCCCTTTTCCGCCAGCTCCATCCGCTGGCGCACGCCGAATCGGTGCTGTTCGTCGACGATGGCAAGGCGCAGGTCGGCGAAGTCCACATCCGACTGGAACACCGCATGGGTGCCGACCAGGATCTGGATGTCGCCACGCCTGAGCGCCTCGAGCTTGGCGCGCCGCTCGGCCCCCTTGTCGCGGCCGGTCAGCAGCTCCAGCACCACGCCGGCCTCCTCGGCCAGCGGCCGCAGCCCCTCAAGATGCTGGCGGGCGAGGATCTCGGTCGGCGCCATCATCACCCCCTGACCGCCCGATTCCACTGCGATCAGCAGCGCCAGGAAGGCCACCAGCGTCTTGCCGGCGCCGACATCGCCCTGCAGCAGCCGGTTCATCCGCTGGTCCGAGGCCATGTCGGCGGCGATCTCCCCGACCGCGCGGGACTGGGCGCCGGTGGGGCGATAGGGCAGCGCCGCCAGCACCTTGTTGCGCAGCCGGCCGGTGCCCTGCGACACGATCCCGCGCGCCTTGCGTTCACGGCGCCGCGCCAGCGCCAGCGTCATCTGATGGGCGAAGAATTCGTCATAGGCCAGCCGTTCGCGCGGCGGCGCGGTCAGCGCCACGTCATCGGCACCTTCGGGCGCATGGGCCATGCGCATGGCGCTGGCCCAGTCGGGCCAGCCCTGCTGCACCAGATAGGCCGGGTCGATCCATTCGGCCAGATCGGGCATCCGCATCAGCGCCGAGCGGGTGGCCTTGAACATCACCTTCTGGGTCACGCCCTGGGTCAGGTGATAGACCGGCTCGAACTCGGGGATCTCGCCCGCCTCCTCGACCGCGAGGACGTGGTCGGGATGCACCATCTGCGCCATCCCGTCGAAGAGTTCGAGCTTGCCCGACACCACCCGCCGGGCGCCTTCCGGCAACAGCCGTTGCAGGTAGTCGCCGCGGGCGTGGAAGAAGACCAGCTGGAACTCCTCCTGCGCGTCGATCACATGCACGCGATAGGCGCCGCCACGGTTGCGCGGCGGCCGGTGGGCGCCCACCGTCACCTCGACCGTCAGGGTCGAGGGCAGATCGGCGCCGCGGATGGTGTCGCGCCGGCGGCGGTCGACCACCGCATAAGGCAGGTGGAACAGCAGATCGCGCGGATAGTCGATCTCAAGCTGCGCCATCAGCTGCGCCGTCTTGGGGCCGACCCCCTCCAGCGTCTCCAGCCCGGCAAACAGCGGGAACAGGGGTTCCGGCCGCCCGCTCATGCCGCGCCGATCAGCTCCAGCCACTCATCCTCGTTCAGGGTCTGGATCCCCAGTTCGGCGGCCTTGGCGGCCTTGGAGCCGGCGCCGGGCCCGGCCACCAGAATATCGGTCTTCTTGCTGACCGAACCGGAGACCTTGGCCCCCAGCGCCTCGGCCCGCGCCTTGGCCTCGGCCCGGGTCATCTTCTCCAGCGTGCCGGTGAACACCACGGTCTTGCCGGCGACCGGGCTGCCCTCGGTCCTGGGCGCCGCCACCGCCTCGATGTCCAGATGCGCCGCCAGCCGGTCGATCGACGCGCGCTCGGCCGGTTGGGCGAAGGCGGTGACCAGTTCCACCGCGACGGTGGTGCCGATGCCGTCGACGCCAACCAGATCGTCCCAGGCCGCGCGGGCGCCGTCGGGCAGCGCGGGATCCTCAGCCCAGACCGCGGCGCGGCTGTCGGTGATCCGGGCGCGGCGCCCCTCATCCGCGGCGGCGAGGCGTTCGGCGGCGACTGCCGCCTCCGCCCGCAGATGACGTTCCAGCGCCGGATGGGCGGCGTCGAGCGCGGCGATCATCGCGCCCCAGGTGCCGTAGTGGCGGGCCAGGTCATTGGCCACCACTTCGCCGACATGGCGGATGCCGAGGGCGAAGATCACCCGGTTCAGCGGCACGCGCCGGCGCTCCTCGATCGCGGCAAAGAGGTTGGTGGCGGATCTCTCGCCCCAGCCCTTGATCTGCGCCAGCGGCTTGGCGGCCAGATGGCGCACGGCGGCGATCACATGTTCGGCGTCGCCCTCGTCCACCGGCACGCCGGAGCCGCGCAGCATCTCGGCCAGCTTGGCCAGCATCTCCTCGCGCCGCTCGGGGTCGCGGATCTGCTGTTCGATCCGCCGGCGCGGATCGGCGGTCAGCTGCTCGGGGTCGCCATCACGCTCGGCCAGCCGGAAGATGTCGGCGGGTTCGGAAATCCGGCAGGTGTAATAGAAATACTCCACCTGCTTGGCGCCCAGCCCCTCGATATCGAAGGCGGCGCGCGAGACGAAATGCTTCAGCTTCTCCACCGCCTGCGCCGGGCAGATCAGCCCGCCGGAGCAGCGGCGCACCGAATCGCCCGCCTCGCGGATCGCCTCGGAGCCGCATTCGGGGCAGAGATGGGGGAACTCATAGGGCAGCGCGCCCTCGGGCCGTTTCGACAGGTCGACATCGGCCACCTTGGGGATCACGTCGCCGGCGCGATAGACCTGCACCCAGTCGCCGACCCGGATGTCCTTGCCGTCGCGGATCACCTCGCCCGAAGCCGAACGGCCGGCGATGTAATCCTCGTTATGCAGGGTGGCGTTCGACACCACCACGCCGCCGACGGTGACCGGATGCAGCCGCGCGACGGGGCTGAGCGCGCCGGTGCGGCCGACCTGGATGTCGATCGCCTCAAGCCGGGTCCAGGCGAGTTCGGCGGGGAACTTATGCGCGATGGCCCAGCGGGGCGTGGTCGAGCGGAACCCCAGCCGCGCCTGCAGCGCCAGATCGTCGACCTTGTAGACCACCCCGTCGATGTCATAGCCGAGCGTGGCGCGCTGTTCCTCGATCAGCCGGTAATGCGCCAGCATCTCCGCCGGGCCCTGACACAGCACGGTCAGATCGTTGGTGACGAACCCCAGCACCTTGAGCCGCGCCATGGCGCCCATCTGGGTTTCAGCCAGCGGTTCGGAGAGCTGGCCCCAGCTGTAGGCGAAGAACTTCAGCGGCCGCGCGCGGGTGATCTCGGCATCGAGCTGGCGCAGCGAGCCGGCGGCGGCGTTGCGCGGGTTGGCGAAGGGTTTCTCGCCCTTCTCCGCCTGGCGGTCGTTCAGCGCGGCAAAATCGGCGTGGCTCATGTAGACCTCGCCGCGCACCTCCAGCACCTCCGGCGCGCCGGTCAGCTGATGCGGGATATCCGGGATGGTGCGGGCGTTCGCCGTCACATTCTCGCCCACCGCGCCGTCGCCGCGGGTCGCCGCCTGCACCAGCTGGCCGTTCTCATAGCGCAGCGACAGCGACAGACCGTCAATCTTGGGCTCGGCGGTATAGGCGACGGTGCCGGCCTCCAGCCCGAGGTATTTGCGCACGCTGGCGTCGAAGGCCTCGACATCCTCGGGGGCGAAGGCATTGCCCAGCGACATCATCCGCTGCGCATGGGTGACCTTGGCGAAGCCTTCGGCCGGCCGGGCGCCGACCCGGTCCGAAGGGCTGTCGGTGCGTTTCAGCGCCGGAAAGCGCGTCTCGATCCCGGCATTGCGGCGTTTCAGCGCGTCATAGTCGGCATCCGACATCACCGGCGCGTCTTCGCCGTGATAGGCGGTATCGGCGCCCAGCAGCACCTGGGCGAGCCGTGCGAGCTCGGCCCGCGCCTGATCCTCGGTCAATTGCCCGACCGGCAGATGTTCGATACTGGTGTTCACGACCGCGCGCGCCTCGCCCTTTGTTCCGGACATTCGGTTCCGGTTACGTGATAGGGCGCGCGCCGCCGCGCGTCCAGACGCGGCGGTCAGCCAGGCGCGGCTCAGGCGCTGGCGGCGATGCGGGCGTCTTCGGCCTCCTCGCGCGGGTCGCGCAGCACATAGCCGCGGCCCCAGACGGTTTCGATGTAATTGTCGCCGCCGGTGGCCTGGCTGAGCTTCTTGCGCAGTTTGCAGATGAAGACGTCGATGATCTTCAGCTCCGGCTCGTCCATGCCGCCGTAGAGATGATTGAGGAACATCTCCTTGGTCAGCGTGGTGCCCTTGCGCAGGCTCAGCAGCTCAAGCATCTGGTATTCCTTGCCGGTCAGATGCACCGGACTGCCGGCGACATCGACCGTCTTGGCGTCGAGGTTGACCGAGATCTTGCCGGTGTGGATGACCGATTGCGAATGCCCCTTCGAGCGGCGGATGATCGCATGGATCCGCGCCACCAGTTCGTCGCGGTGGAACGGCTTGGTCAGGTAGTCGTCGGCGCCGAAGCCGAATCCCTTGAGCTTGTTCTCGGTATCGTCGGCGCCGGTCAGGATCAGGATCGGCGTGTCGACCCGTGCCAGGCGAATCTGGCGCAGAACCTCGTGCCCGTTCATGTCGGGCAGGTTCAGATCCAGCAGGATCAGGTCGTAATCATAGAGCTTCGCAAGGTCGATCCCCTCCTCGCCCAACTCGGTTGCGTAGACGTTCAGGTTCGCATGCGTCAGAATCAGCTCGATGCTCTTCGACGTTGCCGGATCGTCCTCGACCAACAGTACGCGCATAATGGAAATCTCCGTACCCACTCGGTGTCCGATAGTTGCCGTTAACCTTGGCGAAAAAAAGTTAACGGCATGTTACTATCGTGACATCTTCCATTACAGCATCGCACATCAACCTATGGTTGTCGATATCTTTTCAGGGCCGTCGCCTTCAGCGCGCTCTCCCCATGCTTGGTCACCGCCTTGACCCAGGACTGCAGTTCCTCATCGCTCAGCGAATAGCGTTTCTTCGCCTCGCTCTCGGTGATCAGCCCGTAGATGACGCCGCGCACCACCGCCGCCTTGCGCGAGGCGACCCAGCGCTGCGTCGATGCCGGCGGCAGGTCCGCACGGCTCATGGTTGTGCCATCCGGCAGTTTGACCGCCCGCGGCCCCTCGACTTTCTTAAGATACATCACCAACCCCTCAGCAATCCGACCTGAGTCTTGCCAGTCAGGACTTAACCGTTGGTGAAACCGGGCCTTGAGAGTATCTCGGATTTTCCTATATTCCGACAGACTTCCCTGACCTTCGATCATCGAGGAGCCGCCGCCATGGCGCTGGACACTGACGCACCGCTGAATTCTCTGGGCCTGCCCAAGCCGCCGTCCGAGACGCGGGTGGTGGTGGCGATGTCCGGCGGCGTCGACAGTTCGGTGGTTGCGGCGCATCTGGCG
Organism: Pseudodonghicola sp.; assembly: GCA_050177915.1. Classification (GTDB taxonomy): domain Bacteria; phylum Pseudomonadota; class Alphaproteobacteria; order Rhodobacterales; family Rhodobacteraceae; genus Pseudodonghicola. The sequence continues at coordinate 9,014 of JBFXGQ010000107.1, forward strand.
GCCGAGGGTTATGACGTGGTCGGCGTCACCCTGCAGCTCTACGATCACGGTGCGGCGCTGGCCAAGAAGGGCGCCTGCTGCGCCGGGCTCGACATCCACGACGCCCGCCGCGTCGCCGAGGAGCGCGGCTTTCCGCATTACGTTCTCGACTACGAGAACATCTTCAAGGATGCGGTGATCGACGAGTTTGCCGACAGCTATCTGGCCGGCGCCACGCCGGTGCCCTGCATCCGCTGCAACGAGCGGGTGAAGTTCAAGGACCTGCTGGAGACCGCGAAGGATCTCGAGGCCGACTGCATGGCCACCGGCCATTACATCCAGCGCAAGATCGGCCCCAACGGGCCCGAGCTGCATGCCGCGGCCGATCCCAACCGCGACCAGTCCTATTTCCTGTTCTCCACCACGCCGGAGCAGCTGGCGTTCCTGCGCTTCCCGCTGGGTCATCTGCCGTCGAAGGACGCCACCCGGGCGATGGCGGCCGATTACGGTCTGGCGGTGGCGGACAAGCCCGACAGTCAGGACATCTGCTTCGTCCCCAACGGCGATTATGCCAGCGTGATCGAGAAGCTGCGCCCGGGCGCCGCCGATCCCGGCGAGATCGTCCATGCCGACGGCCGGGTGCTGGGCCATCATGACGGCGTCATCCATTACACCATCGGCCAGCGCCGCGGTCTCGGCATCGGCGGGCTGAGCGAACCGCTCTATGTGGTGCGGCTGGATGTGGACAAGAAACAGGTCGTGGTCGGCCCGAAGGAGATGCTGGCGACCCGGGTGATCCCGGTGCGCGAGATCAACTGGCTGGGCGACGAGCCCTTCGACTCGCGGCCCGAATGGCATCTGTCGGTCAAGGTCCGCTCGACCCGGCCGCCGCGCGAGGCGATCGTGCGGCCGCTGTCCCCCACCACGGCCGAGGTCGAGCTGCTGACGCCGGAGGAAGGCGTGTCGCCCGGCCAGGCCTGCGTGTTCTACGAGACCGAGGGCACGCGGATCTTCGGCGGCGGCTGGATCTGGCGCGGGTTTTGAGGCGGCGCCACTTG
>JBFXGQ010000108.1:0-10020 GCA_050177915.1 Pseudodonghicola sp.
GCGCTGCCGGCGAAGAGGCCGACGGCGGAGTTCACGACGAAGCCGCCCACCGACAGCACCGCACCGAAGACCAGGAACTGGCCCAGCACCGGACCGGCCTCGGGACGGACGAACTGCGGCACGAAGGCCAGCACGAAGAGGATCACCTTGGGGTTGGTCAGATTGACCAGAAAGCCGGTGCGAAAGGCCCGCAGCGGCGAGACCGCGGGACGATCCGACCGCGCCGCATGGCCGCCGCGGAACGCGCCCCAGGCGAGGTAGAGCAGATAGCAGACGCCGACCCAGCGGATCACGTCGAACAACCCCGGCAGGGTCGCCACCACGGCGCCGAGGCCGAGCCCGGCCAGCAGCACATGCACCATGCCGCCGGCGGAAATCCCCGCGCTCGCCGCCACCGCGGCGCCGCGGCCCGACCGCAGCCCCTGGCCGAGGCAGAACATCATGTCGGCGCCGGGGGTGACGTTCAGCGCCAGCGCCGCCGGCACGAAGGCCAGAAGCGTCACCGCGTCGATCATGCGCCCACCTCGAACCAGGTCCCGGCGGGGCCGAGGTTGACCACCTCGGTCCGGCCGATCTGGCCGCGTTCGCCCCAGCAGTCGTGAATATGGCCGCACAGCGCCAGGCGCGGCTGCAGCCGCTCGATCGCCGCGCGCACGGCGGTGGAACCGACCGACAGCCCGGTTGCGGTGCGATCCGCCACGCCCTTGGGCGGCGAATGGACGACCAGCACGTCGACGGCGTCGCAGGGGGCGAGCAGCGCCTCGGCCGCCTCCTCGGTCACATCCCAGGACCAGTCGCCGAAGGGCGCCGGCGGCACCGCGCCGCCGAGACCGAACAGACGCAGCCCGCCGGCCTCGGCCGCCTCGCCATGCAGCACGGTGACGCCGGCCGGCACCGCCGCGCGCAGCTCCTCGGCGCTTTCGTTGTTGCCCGGCACCAGCACCATCGGCGCGGCGATCCCCTCCAGCAGCTCCATCGCCTGATCCAGCCCTTCGCGCATGTTGCAGAAATCCCCGGCGCCGATCACCAGATCGGCCCCGGCGCTGGCCGCGACCAGATCGGCGGCCGCACGCCGAGCCAGATGCAGGTCGGAAAAGGCAAGTATCTTCATCGTCTTCAACTCTCGTTCAGCCGCGCGCGCAGCTCCAGCAGATCGGCCCAGGCCTGCCGCTTGGCCGAGGGTTGTCGCAGCAGGTAGGCGGGATGGAACATCGGCAGCACCGGCTTGTCCATCGCCTGATCCCAGTGCCCGCGCAGCCGGGTGATGCCGCGCTTGCCCAACACCGCCTGACAGCTGATGTTGCCCATCAGCACGATCACCTTCGGATCGGCCAGCGCCACGTGACGTTCCAGAAACGGCGTCATCATGGCGATCTCCTCAGGGCGCGGGTCGCGGTTCTGCGGCGGCCGCCAGGGCAGCACGTTGGTGATATAGACATTCTCGGCCCGGCTCAGCCCGATCGCCGCCAGCATCCGGTCCAGCAGCTGGCCGGCGCGGCCGACAAAGGGGCGGCCTTCGCGGTCCTCGTCGCGGCCGGGCGCCTCGCCGATGATCATCACCGGCGCGCCGGGCACGCCATCGGCAAAGACCAGATTGCGCGCGCCCTTCTTCAGATCGCAATGCTCGAACGCCGCCATCGCGGCGCGCAGCTCGTCCAGCGTGCGGGCGGCACCGGCGGCAGTGCGCGCCTCGACCACCGGATCGGGCCCCTTGGGAATCGCGGCGGGCGCGAGCGGCGCGCCGGGCTGGCCCGGAACCGCCCCCAGTGCCGCCCCCGCTGCCGCGCCGGCGCGGGCAGCGGCCGCGGGCCGGGTGGTCTCGGGCAGCTCGTAGCGATTCACCGGCACATCGCCGATGGCATCGGTCACGCCCAGCTCCACCTGCCATTCCAGCAGCGCCTTCGCGGTGTAATAGTCGATTCCTGTGTCCATGGCCCTCGATTCCATCGCCCGGACCCTAGCGCCGAAACCTGCCCCGCGAAACCGCAATGCGCGCCACTGCGCCGCGCCATGTTGCCCCGCGCCCGCAGCCTTTCTATAAGCGGCCCAGCAGCACAGCCGGAGTCCGCGCATGTCCTTTGCCCACCGCCACCTTCTGGGGATCGAACCGCTGAGCCCGCAGGACATCGTCACGATCCTCGATCTTGCGGAAACCTATGTGGATCTGAACCGGCAATCGGCCAAACACGCCGATGTTCTGGCCGGCCTCACCCAGATCAACATGTTCTTCGAGAACTCCACCCGCACCCAGGCCAGTTTCGAACTGGCGGGCAAGCGGCTGGGCGCCGATGTGATGAACATGGCGATGCAGGCCTCCTCGATCAAAAAGGGCGAAACCCTGATCGACACCGCGATGACGCTGAACGCCATGCACCCCGACCTGCTGGTGGTGCGGCATCCGCATTCCGGCGCGGTCGACCTGCTGGCGCAGAAGGTCAACTGCGCGGTGCTGAACGCCGGCGACGGCAAGCACGAACACCCGACGCAGGCGCTGCTCGACGCGCTGACCATCCGCCGCGCCAAGGGCCGGCTGCACCGGCTGAACATCGCCATCTGCGGCGACATCGCGCACAGCCGGGTGGCGCGATCGAACCTGCTGCTGCTGGGCAAGATGGAAAACCGCATCCGGCTGATCGGCCCGCCGACCCTGATGCCCTCGGGCATCGGCGAGTTCGGGGTCGAGGTCTATGACGACATGCGCGAAGGGCTGCAGGACGTCGATGTGGTGATGATGCTGCGGCTGCAGAAGGAGCGGATGGACGGCGGCTTCATCCCCTCGGAACGCGAATATTACCACCGCTACGGGCTGGATGCCGAAAAGCTGGCGCTGGCCAAGCCCGACGCCATCGTGATGCACCCCGGCCCGATGAACCGCGGGGTCGAGATCGACGGCACGCTGGCCGACGACATCAACCGCAGCGTGATCCAGGATCAGGTCGAGATGGGCGTCGCGGTGCGCATGGCGGCGATGGAGCTGCTGGCGCAGAACCTGGCGGCGGAGCGGCTGGGATGAGCGATCCGCTGACCATCGCGGCGGGGGAGCACGGGGTGATCCGTGTCTTCGCGCTGGAGATGCGGCCGGAACAGGCCGAATTCCTGCGCGAACCCGGTGCGGCGGATCAGGTGCTGGGGGTCGAAAACCTCGACCCCGCGCAGATCGACGTGATCCGGCTCAGCGATCTGGAGGAGCTGGGGCTGGCCGGTTACCTGCTTGAGGGTTGCGGCATCCCCGAGGATCAGATCGCGCCCGACCGCGCCCGGCTGGCGGCGCTCAAGGGCTATGTGCTGGTGCTGCGCAGCCGCGCCTTCGGCGGGCGGGCGGCGCAGCTGGCCCCGGCGCCCGGCGTCCGGCTGGTCGCCAGCTATGCCGAACCCGCCACCGACTGGAGCGGCGAGACGCTCAGCGCCGAAAGCGCCCGGCCCTATTCGGCGCCGCGGCCGTCGCCGCGCGCCGCCCGCGCCCGCGCCCGCCGCATCGGCGGCGCACTGTTCGGCGTGGTGATGGCGCTGATCCTGCTCGTGTTCTGGCTGGTGATCGCGTGATGGCGGGGGTACGTTTCACCGCCGACCGCGGCGCCTATCTGCGCGCCAACACCTGGCTGGCGGCGGTGGCCATGGCCGGCGGCATGGCGGCGCTGTGGCTGCTGGGCAATCCGCATGTCTGGACCGGCGCGGTGGCCGGGCTGGCCGCCATCGGCCTGCGCGCCTGGTATCTGGCCTCGGAAGAGCTCACCACCGTCTGGGAGATCGACGGCGCCAGCCTGACCGGCCCCGGCGGCCAGCGTATCGCGCTGGCCCGGATCGACAAGCTGCGCCAGATGGGCAGCTTCGTGCAGGTCATCACCAAAGACGGCCACAAATACCTGATCAAATACCAGGCCGACCCGCAGGCCACTATGACCGCCATTGAAAGGGCAAGGGCATGAGCGATCTTCTTTTCACCAACGCCCGCCTGATCGACCCGGAGACCGGGACCGAGGGCCTGGGCTGGCTGCGCACCGAGGGCGGCCGGATCGCCGCGACCGGGGCCGGTGCGGCGCCGGCGGTGCCCGAAGGGGTCACGGTCGTCGACTGCGGCGGCAAATGCCTCGCGCCCGGGATCGTCGATCTGGGCGTCAAGATCTGCGAGCCGGGCGAGCGGCACAAGGAAAGCTTCCGCAGCGCCGGGCTGGCCGCCGCCGCCGGCGGCGTCACCACCATCATCACCCGCCCCGATACCCTGCCCGCCATCGACACGCCGGAGACGCTGGAATTCGTCACCCGCCGGGCGCAGGCGGATGCGCCGGTGACCGTGCTGCCGATGGCCGCGCTCACCAAGGGGCGCGAGGGGCGCGAGATGACCGAGATCGGCTTCCTGATGGATGCCGGCGCCGTCGCCTTCACCGATTGCGACCGGGTGGTCACCGATACCAAGGTGCTGTCGCGGGCGCTGAGCTATGCCCGCTCGCTCGGCGCGCTGGTGATCGGCCATCCGCAGGACCCCGGCCTCAGCAAGGGGGCGGCGGCCACCAGCGGCAAGTTCGCCTCGCTGCGCGGGCTGCCGGCGGTGTCGCCGATGGCCGAGCGGATGGGGCTCGACCGCGATATCGCGCTGCTGGAGATGACCGGGGCGCGCTATCACGCCGACCAGATCACCACCGCCCGCGCCCTGCCGGCGCTGGAGCGGGCCAAGGCCAATGGCATCGACATCACCGCCGGCGTCAGCATCCATCACCTGACGCTGAATGAATTCGACGTCGCCGACTATCGCACCTTCTTCAAGCTGACCCCGCCGCTCAGGGCCGAGGACGACCGCCAGGCGGCGATCGAGGCGGTGCGCACCGGGCTGATCGACATCATCTGTTCGATGCACACGCCGCAGGACGAGGAAAGCAAGCGGCTGCCGTTCGAGGAGGCCGCGGGCGGCGCGGTCGGGCTGGAGACACTGCTGCCCGCGGCGATGCGGCTCTATCATGCCGGCCAGCTGGATCTGCCGCAGCTGTTCCGGGCGCTGTCGCTGAACCCGGCCAAGCGGCTGGGGCTGGCCTCCGGCCGGCTCGGCGCCGGGGCGCCCGCCGATCTGGTGCTGTTCGATCCCGACGCGCCCTTCGTGCTGGACCGCTTCGGCCTGCGGTCGAAATCCAAGAACACGCCGTTCGACGGCGGCCGGATGCAGGGCCGGGTTCTGGCCACCTATGTCGCCGGCGCCCCGGTCTATCGGAGGGACTGATGCCTGTACTGGAGTCTTCCGCGGCGGTTCTGCTGCTCTGGGCGGTGATCGGCTACGCTCTGGGCTCGGTCCCCTTCGGCCTGGTGCTGGCCAAGATCATGGGGCTGGGCAACCTGCGCGAGATCGGGTCGGGCAATATCGGCGCCACCAATGTGCTGCGCACCGGCAACAAGCCGGCGGCGGCGCTGACGCTGCTGCTGGACGGCGGCAAGGGGGCGCTGGCGGTGCTGCTGGCGCGGGCCTTCGCCGGGCCGGACGCGGTGCAGCTGGCGGCGCTGGCGGCGTTTCTGGGCCATTGCTACCCGGTCTGGCTGAAGTTCCGCGGCGGCAAGGGGGTGGCGACCTTTCTGGGGATCTGGCTGGCGCTGGCCTGGCCGGTGGGCATCGCCTGCTGCCTGACCTGGCTGAGCGCCGTGGCGATCAGCCGGATCTCCTCGGTCGGGGCGCTGGCGGCGGCCGCGGCCTCGACCCTCTGGGTGGTCGCCCTGGGGTATGGCCACGGCTTCGTGCTCGGGATCCTGCTGACGCTGCTGGTGTTCTGGCGGCACCGCGAGAATATCGCCCGGCTGCGCGCCGGGACCGAATCCCGGGTCGGGAAGAAGTAGGATTTGCGCAAAGACCTGTTCCTTGGCGCCGAGAGGCGTCCGCCCCCTTTCTGCCGCCTGTCCCACAGACCAAGCCGCGCAAGCGCCGGACCGTGGTCGGGCGCAGCAACGGTTATTCGGCGCGCTTTATCGTAGCCAAATCCGGACGACATCCGACCGATGCGCCGACGTCAGCCAAGCGCCCGACCGCAGGGACGGTCCGGCGCTTGCGCGGCGGCCTTCGGCCTCGCTCCGCGCAGGGGGACGAGCGCAGAGGCTGGCAACGGCCGGTGGCACACAGGCCACCTCCCCCGACACCCCCTCAGTAGCTGAACGCGTCGTAGATCCGGTCGAGATCGCCGTTCCAGTCGCCGTTGTAATGCTGCAGCAGCTCGTCCGCCGGCACCATGCCGGTCTCGACGCTGTCCTCCAGCGCGTGCAGGAAGTGGCGTTCGTCCTGCACCATGCCGCCCAGCCCGGGACGCGCGCGGGCCTTCAGCCCCGACCGCGCGATGTCCAGAACCTGGGTCGCCAGATCGTTCATCTTGCGCCCGCCGACCTCGGCCTGCAGCCCCTGGGCCGCCGCCGCCAGGCGCCAGGCCTCGCGGGTCTCGGCATCCCAGCCCTTGACCAGATCCCAGGCCGCATCCAGCGCGCCCTGATCGTACATCAGCCCGACCCAGAGCGCCGGCAGCGCGCAGAGCCTGCGCCACGGGCCGCCGTCAGCGCCGCGCATCTCGATGTATTTCTTCAGCCGCGCCTCGGGGAAGGCGGTGGTCAGATGGTCGGCCCAGTCGCTGAGCGTCGGCTTCTCGCCCGGCAGCGCCGGCAGCTCGCCCTTGAGGAAGTCGCGGAACGACTGTCCCAGCGCGTCGATGTACTTGCCGTCGCGGTAGACGAAATACATCGGCACATCGAGCGCGTAGTCCACCCAGCGCTCGAACCCGAAGCCCTCGTCGAAGACGAAGGGCACCATGCCGGTACGCGCCGGATCCAGATGCTGCCAGACCCAGGAGCGATAGGATTTCATCCCATTGGGCTTGCCCTCGAAGAAGGGCGAATTGGCGAAGAGCGCGGTCGCCACCGGCTGCAGCGCGATCGCCACCCGCATCTTCTGCACCATGTCGGCCTCTGACCCGAAGTCGAGGTTCACCTGCACCGTGCAGGTGCGCCGCATCATGGTGGTGCCGGTGGTGCCGACCTTGCCCATATAGGCGTTCATCAGCTTGTAGCGGCCCTTGGGCATCAGCGGCATCTGGTCGTGGGTCCAGATCGGCGCCGCGCCCAGACCGATGAAGCCCACACCGATCTCGTCGGCGATGCTCTTCACCTCGCGCAGGTGCTCGTTCACCTCGTCGCAGGTCTGGTGGATGGTCTCCAGCGGCGCGCCCGACAGCTCCAGCGCCCCGCCGGGTTCCAGCGACACATTGGCGCCGTCCTTGGTCAGGCCGATCAGATGGCCGCCCTCGCGCACCTCGGCCCAGCCGTAGCGGTCGCGCAGCCCTTCGAGCACGGCCTCGATCGACCGCTCGCCGGCATAGGGCAACGGGTTGTGGGTGTCCTTGCAGAAGCCGAATTTCTCGTGCTCGGTGCCGATGCGCCAGTCCGACTTGGGCTTGCATCCCTCGGCCAGATATTCGGCCAGCTGTTCATGCCGCTCGATCGGGCCGCCACCGGATTGGGGGATGGACATTCGCGCGCTCCGCTGCTGATCATTTCGTTCGGGGGGCAGTGGTGCGGTGAAACGGCGGCGCTGTCAATGCAGCCGTTGATGCGCCAGCCGCATCGGGTGGCGTTCCCAGATCACCACCGGATGGCCGCCCCGGGCGTTCAGTTCCGCCAGCATGCGTTCGGTTCTGAGGCCCGGCAGCGCGCTGAACACGTCGAAAAGATCGCCGGCGCCTTCGGCGTTGACGGGAATGTGAAGGATCGGCATCCCCGGCTGTTCCAGCACCCAGAGCGTCGGGCTGGAGCTGGGATCGAGCACCAGCCGCTCCAGATCCCGCACCGAGACCGAGCCGCCGGAGAGCGGCCCCATATAGGTGATCTCGCCCTCGTCGACCAGCACCACGCCGGGGCCGCGGCCGGCGGCGCGGAAGCGGGCGCGCTGCGCCCCCACCACCGCGATGCCGGCGCCGGCGGGCAGCAGCAGCCAGCCGATCCAGCCCAGCAGCCCGCCCGGACCCAGCGCCCAGTAGAGCCCCAGCAGCGCCACCGCCACCCCGGTCAGCGCCTCGCGCCAGCGGGCGAGGCCAGCTTTCACCTCGGGGCGGATGAAGCTCATGCCGGCACCTCACGCGGGGACCCGCCCAGCGTGACCATCCCCTCGGTCAGCGCCACCAGGTAATCGCCCACCCGACGAAAGCCGATCGCCTCATAGGCGCGGGAGGCGGCGTCGTTGTTGGAAAACAGCACCGCCCGCCGGGCGCCGTCGGCCTGCGCCTGCATCAGCAGCGCCTGCACCGCGCGGCGGCCATGGCCGCGGTTGCGGCCCGCCGGCGGGACATAGACGCCGCCCACCTGGACGATATCCTGCACCCGCGCGTTCACCGCCGCCATGCCGACCGGCGCGTCACCCTCCAGCAGCAGCTGGCAGATCCCCGCCGCGATGGTCTGGCGCGCCCGGGTGCCTGCGACCTCGGCCGCCTGCGGCGTGCCGGCGGCGCCGGTGCCGGTGTCGGCCTCATAGCCCAGGAACCAGTCGGCCAGCAGCGCCGCGTCCTCCGGTCCGGGCCGCCGCCAGTGCAGATCGGCCTGCGGCATGTCGCCCAGATCCAGCGCATAGAGCGGTTCGACATGATCGACCTTGAGCCGCCCGGTGAGCCCCAGCGCATCCAGCCAGAGCCGCGCCTGCGCCGCCTCGCCGGTCAGCCCCTGCACCTGTCGCCCGGCCAGCGCGCGGGCGGCGGCATCGAAGGCCGCGGCCTCGTGCCCCGGGCATTGCAGCATCAGGAAGCCGGTGTTGGAGCGGCCGAAGACCGCCCGCAGCGGCCCCTCGGCGGGCCAGAGGAAATAGTCGCTGGCATGCGGATGGTCGCTGCGCCCGATGCCATGGGCCGCAAGATTGCCGCGCAGGAACATCGAGGTTTCGGGATAGCCGGCCAGGAACGCCTCCACCCGCCCCGCGTCCCCGGCGACGGCCTGGCGGATCATCGCCAGTCCCCCAGCGCCGCCTGCCACAGCGTCATCGCCGCCACCGCCGCGGTATCGGCGCGCAGGATGCGCGGCCCCAGCGCCACCACGCGCGCCTGCGGCAGCGCATGCAGGCGCTTGCGCTCGGCCTCGGAGAACCCGCCCTCGGGGCCGATCAGAATCGCCCAAGGACCGGGCGTGGCACCGGCGAGCCCGCGGGCTTCGCCGACCTCGGCCTCGTCGCAGAACATCAGCTGCCGGTCCCCGGGCCAGTCGGCGAGCATGCGGTCGAGCCGCTGCAGGTCGGTGACCTCAGGCACGAAGGTGCCGCCGCATTGCTCCGCCGCCTCGACCGCATGGGCCTGCAGCCGGTCCTGGCGGATACGCTCGGAATTGGTGAAATCGGTCTGCACCGGGATGATCCGCGCCGCGCCCATTTCCGCCGCCTTCTCGACGATGAAATCGGTGCGCGCCTTCTTGATCGGTGCGAACAGCAGCCAGAGGTCGGGCGGCATCTGCAACGGCCGGCTCTGTTCGACACAGTCGAGCGTGCCGCCGCGCTTGCCGGCCTCGGCCACCCTGGCCTGCCACTCTCCGTCCCGGCCATTGAACAGGGCCACCGGGTCGCCTGCGCCCAGCCGCATCACCCCGAAGAGGTAATGCGCCTGTTCCCGCGTCAGAGGAACCGATTGCCCCGCCCCCAGCGGGTGCTCTACATACAGCCTGACCTTCGCTTTCATAGGGGAATACATATGCAACGCGGCACGCCAACGCCAGACGCGAACGTCCAGGGACAGGTGGCCGACGCGGTGCGCGGCAATTGGGTCGATACCCTCGCCCCCGCCGCCACCCGCCCCTATCTGCGACTGTCCCGCGCCGACCGGCCGATCGGTACCTGGCTGCTGCTGCTGCCCTGCTGGTGGGGGCTGGCGCTGGCGATGCTGTCGGACCAGAGCCCGCGCTGGCAGGATCTGTGGATCTTCGTCGGCTGCGGGCTGGGCGCCTGGCTGATGCGCGGGGCGGGCTGCTCCTGGACCGACATCACACCGGCCACGGGTCGTCCACGAACCGCCACGCGCCATCCTCCTGCGTCAG
>JBFXGQ010000109.1:0-9877 GCA_050177915.1 Pseudodonghicola sp.
CCGCCGCCACCGGCATGATCATGAATTCCTGGATGTCGATCGGGTTGTCGGCATGTTCGCCGCCGTTGATGATGTTCATCATCGGCACCGGCAGCACGCGGGCCGAGGTGCCGCCGACATAGCGGTAGAGCGGCTGCGAGGTGAAATCGGCCGCCGCCTTGGCCACCGCCAGCGACACGCCGAGGATGGCGTTGGCGCCCAGACGGCCCTTGTTGTCGGTGCCGTCGAGCTCGATCATGGTGCGGTCGATGCCGACCTGCTCCAGCGCGTCGAAGCCGACCAGCTCCTCGGCGATCTCGCCGTTGACGGCGGCGACGGCTTCCAGCACGCCCTTGCCCATGTAACGGCTCTTGTCGCCGTCGCGCTTCTCCACCGCCTCATAGGCGCCGGTCGAGGCGCCCGAGGGCACGGCGGCGCGGCCCATGGTGCCGTCTTCCAGAAGCACGTCGACCTCGACGGTCGGGTTGCCCCGGCTGTCCAGAATCTCGCGCGCGTGAATGTCGATAATCGTGCTCATGTGATACACCCCGATGAATTGATTGCCAGCCTCTTAGCCGCCCGAAGGCCGCAGGAAAAGGGGCGCATCAGGTCGCAGGCCGATGTTTGCGCTCACGCCACAGCGTATAGATGCCCGAGGCCACGATCACCGCGGTTCCGATCAGCATCAGCCGGTTGGGATGTTCGTCGAAGACGACGAAGGCGAAGCCCAGCGCGAAGAGAATCCGGGTGTAACGGAACGGCGTCACGAAGGAGACCTCGCCCACCCGCATCGCCGCGACGATGGCGTAATACGAGGCCGCGCCCAGCCCGATCACCCCCGCCAGCCGCAACCAGTCGAGCACAGTCGGGACAACAAAGGGCTGGTCGGTCACGAAGGACAGGATCAGCGAGGCCGGGATCAGCACGACGAAGGCCAGGAAGCTCAGCTGCGACGAACTGGTCTCGCGCGGGACCAGCCGGGTGGCCAGGTCGCGGACGCCGAGGCCCAGCACCGCCCCCACCGCAAACAGCGCCGGCGGCTCGAACCCGGCGCCGCCGGGCTGGATCACCAGCATGACGCCGCAGAAGCCCACCAGAATCGCGCTCCAGCGGCGCCAGCCGACCGGCTCGTTCAGAAACACCGCCGCCCCCAGCGTCACCAGCAGCGGATTGGCCTGCAGGATCGCCGAGGCGACCCCCAGCGGCGCCAGCGCCAGCGCGGTGACCATGCCGAAGGTGCCGACCAGCTCGCCGCCGTTGCGCAGCAGCACCGGCAGGCTGAACACCGCGCGCGACCACAGCGGCCGCCCCGCCGCCTTGGTCAGCAGCGCGAAGATCGCCGAGGCGCCGCAACCGAGGACCAGGATGATCTCCCATGTCGGCAGACGCTCGGTGGAGAGTTTGATGAACATGTCCTCGGCCGCGAAGCCGAGCATCGCGACCGTCATCAGGGCCGCGCCGCGCAGGTTTTCCATGTCGGAGGGATCCGCAAGAGGAACAAATATCGCCTCCGCAATGACCCAATTCGCGGCCCGCCGCAAGCGCCCATCGGCGTGGCGATTGTTGCGCCTGCGCGGCGGTGCTAGGCAGGGCCCATGACCGCCGTTCCGCCGCCCCAGCAGCTCTGGATCAACGCCCGCACGCTTGCGCTGGGGGCGGTGGGCGCGGCGCTCGCCTGGGCGGCGGCGGTGCCGGCGGCGCTGCTGATCGGGCCGGCGCTGGTGGTGACGCTGGCCGGGCTCTCGGGGCTGCGGCTGGCGATCGCGCCGCCGCTGATGCAGGTCTGTTTCGTCGTGCTCGGCATGGGCGTCGGCGCCGGCTTCACCGCCGAGGCCGGCGGCGCCATGCTGCGCTGGCCGCTGGCCTTCGCGGTGCTGGCGGTGGCGCTCTTGGTGATCATGGGGCTGTGCCGCTGGCTGCTGGAGCGCGGCTTCGGATTCGATCCGCCCAGCGCCACGCTGGCCTCCGCCCCCGGACACCTGAGCTTCGTGCTGGCCGCCGCCGCCGACTCGGGCAGCGATCTGGGGCGCATCGCGGTGGTGCAGTCGATCCGGCTGCTGGCGCTGACCCTGAGCGTGCCCTTCGTGGCGCTGGCGCTGGGATACCGGATGGACCCCGGCGTGATGCCGGCAGGCGCGCCGATGGCGGCGCCGCATCTGCTGACGCTGGCGGCGGTGGGCACCGCGCTGGGGCTGGTGTTCCGCCGGCTTCACCTGCCGGCGCCGATCCTGCTGGGGCCGATGCTGGCCTCGATGCTCGGCCATGTCAGCGGGCTGACCCCGGGCACCCTGCCCGGCTGGCTGCTGATGCCGGCCTTTCTGGTCATGGGCACGCTGATCGGCACGCGGTTTTCCGGCATGCTGCCGTCGCAGCTGCGCGACGCGCTGCTGGCCGGGCTGCTGACCACCGCCATCGGCGTCGCAGTCACCGCGCTGGCGGCGCTGCCGGTTGCGCTGGCGCTGGGGATGCCGGCGGCGCATGTGCTGACCGGCTTCGCCCCCGGCGGGCTGGAGACGATGATCGCGCTGGCCGCTGCGATGGGCGCCAACCCGGGCTTCATCGCCGCCTGCCACATCTCGCGGCTGCTGATCCTGAGCCTGCTGATCCCGCTGTCGCTGCAACGCAGCCGACGCTAGGCCCTAGGTCGCCTTTTTCACCGGCACGCCATAGAGTTCCAGCCGGTGGCCGCGCAGCTCGTATCCCAGCTTCTCGGCGATCCGCACCTGCAGCGCCTCGATCTCGGGGTCGACGAATTCGATCACCGCGCCGGTGCTCAGGTCGATCAGATGGTCGTGGTGGTCGCGCTCGGCATCCTCATAGCGCGACCGGCCGTCACCGAATTCCAGCCGCTCCAGAATCCCCGATTCCTCGAACAGCTTCACCGTGCGATAGACCGTGGCGATCGAGATGCCCGGGTCGATGGCGCTGGCGCGGGCATAGAGCTCCTCGGCGTCGGGATGATCGTCGCTTTCCTCCAGCACGCGGGCGATGGTGCGGCGCTGGCCGGTCATGCGCAGCCCCCTGGCCTCGCAGCGTTCTAGGATGGTTTCGGTCATCGTCAGTCACATCTTGGTTTGGAGTTCGGGTTTAGCGTGTGTTTCCCGCCACCGCTACCGGCTTTTGCGCCGCAGCGGACCCGGCGGTGGTTGACATTGCGGCCGCGCAGGTCCATCTGCCCTGCATGGTACCGTCCTCTGCCGCGTGAGCAGATGACAGCTAGAGCGGCCAACCCGCCGGCTCGCGGTCAGATCCGCAGCCCCCGACATTCCGGGACGGTGCCATGATGTTCCCAAAATCACGCGTGGGGCCAATGCGCCGGACCGGTCCGACCGTGGCACGCCGCCACCGGGCCCGAGGTTCGCGCGCCCCCAAGGCCGCGCAGATGCGGCACATGACTGGGCCCGCCTTCCGCGGGTCCGAAAGGATATGACTTGAACCAATTCGAAATGATGGGCCTGCCCGCGCACCTGCTGTCCCGCCTGGCTGCAATGGGGCTCAGCGAACCGACCCCGATCCAGAGCCACGCGATCCCGCATGCACTCAACGGCCGCGACGTGATGGGGCTGGCGCAGACCGGCACCGGCAAGACCGCCGCCTTCGGCCTGCCGCTGGTGGCGCGGATGCTGGAGGTCGGCCGCAAGCCCGCCCGCTATACCGTGCGCGGCCTGGTGCTGGCGCCGACCCGCGAGCTGGCCAACCAGATCAGCCAGACCCTGCGGGCGCTGGTCGAGGGTACGCCGCTGAAGGTCGGCTTCGTGGTCGGCGGCCAGTCGATCAACGCCCAGATCAAGCGGCTCGAGCGCGGCACCGACATTCTGGTCGCCACCCCGGGCCGGCTGATCGACCTGCTGGACCGCAATGCGCTGACACTGGAAGACTGCACCTTCCTGGTGCTGGACGAGGCCGACCAGATGCTGGACCTGGGCTTTATCCACGCGCTGCGCAAGATCGCCGCGCTGCTGCCGGAGGAGCGCCAGACGCTGCTGTTCTCGGCCACCATGCCGAAGCAGATGAACGAGATCGCCCAGAGCTATCTGAAGAACCCGATGCGGGTCGAGGTGACGCCGCCGGGCAAGGCCGCCGACAAGATCACCCAATCAGTGCATTTCATCGCCAAGTCGGAAAAGACCGGCCTGCTGATCGAACTGCTGGACACCCACCGCGACGACCGCGCGCTGGTGTTCGGGCGCACCAAGCACGGGTCGGAGAAGCTGATGAAGTCGCTGGAAAAGGCCGGCTTCGCCACCGCCTCGATCCATGGCAACAAGAGCCAGGGTCAGCGCGACCGCGCCATCGCCGCGTTCAAATCGGGCGAGGTGCGGGTGCTGGTGGCCACCGATGTGGCGGCCCGCGGTCTGGATATCCCCGACGTCAAGCACGTCTATAACTACGAGCTGCCGAACGTGCCCGACAGCTATGTGCACCGCATCGGCCGCACCGCACGGGCCGGCAAGGACGGCGCCGCCATCGCCTTCTGCGCCCCCGACGAGATGGGCGAGCTGAAGGCGATCCAGAAGGTGATGGGGATTTCGATCCCGGTGGCCTCGGGCCGGCCCTGGGCGCCGATGGAAGACCCGGCGCAGCCCAAGGGCAACCGCCGTCGCGGCGGTGGCGCCGGCGGGTCCGGCACCGGCGGCAAACCGGGCGGCCCGCAGCGCCGGCGCCGGCGCGGCCCGGGCGGTGCGGGCGACAACAGCCCCAACCGCGGCCGCCACGCCGCCTGACCGGCAGCGCCCGCTGCATCAAACAGCATCGGACAGGGGTCCCGGATCGGTTCCGGGACCCTTTTTCATGCGCTCCGCCCAGCGCGGCAGCCGCCGGGCAGCGCCCGACCGCCCCGATGGGCGGGCGCTTCGCCAACTGCCGCGCACGGAACTGGCGCCCGATGTTCTGGCTGCCATGAAGGGACGCTCTCACAGCGATGCAGCGCCCACCCGCGGTCGGGCACCGCCCTGTGTTGCGCCTTCGGATCGACGTCCTGCAAGACCCGCCGCTAGCGCCCGGCTCCCGCCACGATATCCGCCCAGACCGGCAGATGGTCCGAGGCGATATGCGCCGGCTGCTCCAGATGCACCCCGTGGCCGGCCACCTCCAGCCCCGCGCTCAGCGCGATGCGGTCGAGCGGCCCCAGCGGCCGCAGCGCCGGAAAGCTCGGCCGCGGCGGCAGGAAGCGCATCCGCGGCGCCAGCCCCTCAAGGCCCGACCGCGGTGACCAGTCGTTGAAATCCCCGGCCCAGACCATCGGCATCTCGGGCAGCCGCGCGGTCTCCTCGGCCAGATGCAGCACCTGCTGGCGCCGCGACCGCCCGACCAGCCCCAGATGCACGCCGACCACCCGCAGCGCCCCGAGCGGCCCGTCGAAGTCGACCCAGACCGCCCCGCGCGGCTCCAGCCCCGGCAGGGTGATATGGCCCATGTCCCGCAGCCGCAGCGCCGCGCCGCGCCAGATCACCGCATTGCCGTGCCAGCCCAGCGAGCCGGCGCCGCCCAGATCGGCGACCTGCCAGCCGGCCTCCTCCAGCACGAAATGCGGCAGCGCGGCGGGGCGCGGCGGCAGCCGCTTGTCGGCCTCCTGCAGCACCACGATATCGGCGCCCAGCCGGTCCAGCACCTGCAGGATGCGGCGCGGCTGCCGGCGCAGGTCGAGGCCGACGCATTTCTGGATATTGTAGCTGGCAAGGCGCAGTGCGCCGGCGTCGCTCATGGCTTCCTCGTTCCGGCCCGATCCGGTTGCGGGCGATGCCCCGATTTTGCCGATGCGACGCGGCGGCGCAAGCCCGTCCGGAAATACATGCCCTTGACAGTTGCGTGACCTGCGCATCCTTTGGGCGCATGGAGGAGAGACGCGCAATCGACATGTTCGGGGCGGCGGCCCTGACCGGGTTCGCGCTGCTGCTGGGCTTCAACCAGGTGGTGATCAAGCTCACCGGCGACGGCTTTGCGCCGGTGCTGCAGGCCGGGCTGCGCTCGGCCCTTGCGGCGCTGGTGGTGCTGATCTGGATCCGGGCGCGCGGCATCTCGCTGAGCATGCCGCCGGCGGCGCTGGCCTGGGGCGTGATCTCGGGGCTGATCTTCGGCTTCGAATTTCTGGCGCTCTATCTGGCGCTGGACCTCACCACGGTGGCCCGCGCCTCGGTGATCTTCTATTCGATGCCGGTCTGGCTGGGGCTGGCGGCGCATCTGTGGCTGCCGGGCGAGCGGCTGAGCCGGGCGCGCGGGCTGGGCATGGGGCTGGCGATGGCCGGGGTGGCGCTGGCGATGGCCGACCGCAGCACCGCCGGCGCCAGCCTGGCGGGCGATCTGCTGGCGCTGCTGGCCTCGCTGGGCTGGGCCGCGGTCGTGCTGCTGCTGCGGATGACGCCGCTGACCCGGGTCGCCTCGCCGGTGCAGCTGCTGTTTCAGGTCGCGGTCTCGGCGCCGCTGCTGCTGGTGCTGGCGCCGCTGTTCGACACGCTGCCGCGGGCGCCGCAGCCCCTCCATTACGCCGGCCTCGCCTTTCAGGCGGTTTGCGTGGTGAGTCTGGGCTATCTGATCTGGTTCCACCTGATGACGCTCTATCGCACCGCCTCGGTGGCCTCCTTCAGCTTCCTGTCGCCGGTCTTCGCGGTGCTGCTGGGCTGGCTGATCCTGGGCGAACAGATCGGCCCGGCGGTCTGGGCGGCGCTGGCGCTGGTGGCGGCGGGGCTGGTTCTGATCAACCGGAGGTGATCGGCGCCGAAGGGCACTCAGGTGCCGCAGAAGGTGGCCTCCACCACCTCCGACGGCAGCGGCGGCCGCGCCAGATCCGCCGCCTCGGGCTGGTCGTCATAGGGGCGGGCGAGCACGGCGTTGAGCCGGTCGAAGGGGCCGTAATCGCCCGCCACCGCCGCCTCGATCATCTGCTCGATGCGGTGGTTGCGCGGGATGAAGGCGGGGTTCGCCGCCGCGATCAGCGGCGCCGCCTCGGGCAGCCCGGCGCGGCGGGCGCACCAGCCCGCCTCCCAGGCGTCATAGGCGGCAGGATCGGCGAACTGATCGCGCGCCTTGTCCGAGCCCAGGGCGCGGAAGGTATTGGTAAAATCGGCCTGGGTCGCCGCCATCCGCCCCAGCAGGCCGGAGATCAGCTCCTCATCCCCCTCGCGCGCATCCCCCAGCGCCAGCTTGGCGCGGAACCGGGCCAGCCATTCGGCCTGGATCAGCGCCGGCATGGCATGGACGATCTCGGTCGCCTGCTCCACCGCCGCCTCGCGGTCCGCCATCTGCTGGATCAGCGCGGTGGCCAGCTGCGCCATGTTCCAGACCAGGATATCGGCCTGCCGGTCATAGGCATAACGCCCGTAGCGGTCGATCGAACTGTAGACGGTCTGCGGGTGATAGGTGTCGAGAAAGGCGCAGGGGCCATAGTCGATGGTCTCGCCCGAGATGGCGCAATTGTCGGTGTTCATCACCCCGTGGATGAAGCCGACCGCCATCCACTGCGCCACCAGCCGCGCCTGCGCATCGCGCACCGCCGTCAACAGGCCCATCGGCCCCTCGGCCTGCGGGTAATGCCGGGCGATGGCGTAATCGGTCAGCCGCGTCAGGCTGTCGAGATCGCCGCGCGCGGCGAAGACCTGGAATGTGCCCACCCGCAGATGGCTGGCCGCCACCCGGGTCAGCACCGCGCCGGGCCGCGCCATGCCGTCGCGGTAGACCGGCTCGCCGGTCTCCACCGCCGCCAGCGCCCGGGTGGTGGGGATGCCCAGCGCGTGCATCGCCTCGGAGACCACATATTCGCGCAGCACCGGCCCCAGCCAGGCGCGCCCGTCGCCGCCGCGCGACCAGGCCGTGCGCCCCGCGCCCTTGAGCTGGATGTCGCGGCGACGGCCATCGGTGCCCACCGTCTCGCCCAACAGCACCGCGCGGCCGTCGCCGAGTTGCGGATTGTACTGGCCGAACTGATGCCCGGCATAGAGCTGCGCCAGCGGCTCGGCGCCCGCGGGAAGCGCATTGCCGGCAAAGACCTGCGCCATTTCCGCCGCCTCGCCGGGGGCGATCCCCATTAGCCGGGCCAGATCGGCGTTGAAGGCCACCAGCCGCGGCGCGGCGACCGGCTGCGGCGCCTGCGGGCGAAAGAAGGCACCCGGCAGCCGGGCGAAGGAATTGTCGAAGGGGATATTCAGGCTCATGGCGCATAGATAACGCGGCCCCGGCAGATTGCCATAGCGCCGCGCGCCCGCCCGTCACATAATCGCCCACATGACCGCCGCAGAGATCATCGACAGACTGGCGCTGCAACGCCACCCGGAGGGCGGCTGGTTCCGCGAGACCTGGCGCGCGACCGCGCCAACGGGCCGCGCCAGCGGCACCTGCATCTTCTTCCTGCTGGCAGAGGGCGAGGCCAGCCACTGGCACCGGGTCGACGCCACCGAGATCTGGCATTACCACGCCGGCGCGCCGCTGCTGCTGTCGCTCAGCCCGGACGAACAGGGCCCGGCGCGCGACCAGCTGCTCAGCCCCGATCTGTCCGAGGGGCTGCCGCAGCTGATCGTGCCGGAACACCACTGGCAGGCGGCGCGCAGCACCGGCGCCTATACGCTGGTCTCCTGCACCGTCTCGCCGGGCTTCGACTTCGCCGGCTTCACCCTGGCGCCGCCCGGCTTCGACATCCCGCGCGCCTGAGCCCCCGCGCGCCTGAGCCCTGGCCCCGCCCCTTTTTCTGGCTAGAAATATCCCGGGGGAGTCGCCTGAAAGGCGACGGGGGCAGCGCCCCCTCACGATTGACTTTGTCGCCCTCCGCCGACGGGCGCAGCGCCCCTAGGCGCCCGGCCGGCTGACGATACCGCCGCCGACCAGCGCGCCCACCCCGGTGGTGCCGGGACAGGAGGTCGGCAGCCCGTAGGCCACGCGCACGGCGAGATAGGCGAAGGCCTGCGCCTCCAGCATGTCGCCGTCCAGCCCGACCGCCTCGACCGGCATCACCGGGCAATCGAGCGAGACGCGCAGCATCTCCATCAGCACCGGGTTGTGGCGGCCGCCGCCGGTGACCAGCACGCGGGCGGGCGGACGCGGGCAATGTTCCATCCCCTGCGCCACGCCGGCGGCGCACATGGCGGTCAGCGTGGCGGCGGCATCGGCGTCGCCCAGCTCTCCCACCAGCCCGACCATCTCGGCAAAGTCGTTTCTGTCCAGTGACTTGGGCGGCATTCTTGAGAAATAGGGTTCGGCCAGGAACAGCTCCAGCGCGCCCGTCTCCACCTGACCCTGCGCCGCCAGCGCGCCGCCCTCGTCCATCGGCAGCCCGCGCCGCGCCTGCATCAGGTCGTTGACCGGGGCATTGGCGGGACCGGTGTCGAAGGCCAGCAGCGCGCCGGCCTCTTCCGGCGCCGCGAAGCCGGGGTCGACATAGGTGAGATTGCCCACCCCGCCGAGGTTGAGGAAACACATCGGCTCCTCCGCGCCGATCCATTTGGCGCAGGCGAAGTGGAAGAACGGCGCCAGCGGCGCCCCCTCGCCGCCCATCGCCACGTCGTCGGTGCGGAAATCCCAGACCACCGGCAGCCCCAGCGCCTGCGCCAGCGCGGCGCCATCGCCGACCTGACAGGTGCCGCGCCCGCGCGGCTCATGCGCCAGGGTCTGACCGTGAAAGCCCACCAGATCGACACCCGCGAAGCCGCGCAACAGCTCGGCATGGGCTGCATCGACCACCCGGCCCGCCGCCTCGGCCTCGGGCCCGGCCCAATGGCCCAGCGCCGCCCGCAGCACCGCGCGTTCCGCATCCGGATAGGGCCGGTAGCCGGTCTCGCCAAAGCCCAGAATCCGCCGCCCGTCGGTCTCGACCACCGCGGCGTCGACGCCGTCCAGCGAGGTGCCGCTCATCGCCCCCAGCGCACGCAGCGGCGCGCCTGTTTTTCCGGCCTTATTCATGGCCTTTTCCTTT
>JBFXGQ010000110.1:0-9867 GCA_050177915.1 Pseudodonghicola sp.
GATGAAGCCCTTGCGCGACACCCCCAGCAGGATCGGGCAGCCCAGCCCGTGCAACAGCGCAAGCCCGCGCAGCAGCGTCACGTTATGTTCGCGCGTCTTGCCGAAGCCGATCCCGGGGTCCGAGACGATATGGGCGCGCGGGATGCCCTGCGCCTCGAGCTTGACGATCTGCGCCTCGAGGAAATCGTAGACGTCCAGCAGCACGTCGTCGTACTGCGGGTCCTGCTGCATCGTCTCGGGCTCGCCCTGCGCATGCATCACGCAGACCGGCGCGCCGCGCGCGGCACAGAGCGGCGCCAGATCCGCGTCGAAGGTGAAGCCCGCCACATCGTTGACCAGATCGGCCCCGGCGTCGAGTGCGGCCGCCGCCACCGGCGCCTTGCGGGTGTCGATCGAGATGGCGATGTCGCTCTCGTGACGGATCGCGGCGATCACCGGCGCGGTGCGGGCGATCTCCTCCTCCACCGGCACCGCAGCCGAGCCCGGGCGGGTGGATTCGCCGCCGATGTCCAGCATGTCGGCGCCGTCCTCGATCATCGCGCGGGCGCCGGCCAGCGCCGCCTCGGGCGCATGGTGGCGGCCGCCGTCCGAGAAACTGTCGGGCGTGGTGTTGAGGATGCCCATGATCTGCGGCCGGTGCATCGACAGCCCCGCGACCGGCGCCCGCGCCCCGGTCAGCCGGTCCAGCTGCGCGTCTGGCACCTCCCAGGCGGGGATCACCCGGGGCGCCTGACCGCGCGCCAGCGCCTCGACATGGGTGAACCACAGCGGCCCCCCGGCGAGCGGCAGCGCATCGTCGGGCCGCGCCGCGCCATGCTGCACCAGCGGGCGATAGTAGAATGTCATAGGATCTCCTGCTCAACGGGGATGGCGCGCAGCGGCACACCGGGCTCTCCGGGCAGCGCCGCGCCGATCACCAGCATCTCCTCGGCGGCGAAGGTGGCGGCGAACCAGGCCCCCAGCGCCACTGCGTCGCCCGGTTGGGCCGAGGGGCCGTCGACCGCGTCGAGCACGATCTTCGAGGGCGCCCAGACGCTGATCTGGCCGTGCTTCATCGCCCAGTCCAGCTCGGTCCGGGTCTCGACCACGACGCAGCGCGGATCGCGGGCGGCCAGCACCCAGGCGTTCTGCTCGATCGCCAGCAGGTCGATGCGACGCTGGGTCATCCGGTGGCCGGTCTGCGGTGCCGGCAGCGCCGGCGCCCCGACGCAGAGGATCGGCGGCCGGTTGCCATGTTCCAGCTGATCGAGCCAGCCCGGCAGGTTGTCCGAGGCGATGGCAGCATTGGACAGATAGACCAGGCGCGGATGCGGCCGGTCGTCCTCCTGCGGGATCAGGTGGCCCGGCACGATCTGGTTGCGGGCGCGAACGATCTCCACCCCCAGCGCGCCGGGGCCGCGATCCAGTTTTTCCACGCGAACAAAGGCACGTACGGCCTGAGGTTCAAGCAGGATGCGCTCGGCTATCCGCTCGGCCAGCGTCTCCAGCAGGTTCAAACGCTCTTCCGACAGCTCGTGTTCGATCGCCTCGGTCACCCGGTCGTAGGACAGGATGCGGTCGACATCGTCGTCGATCGGGCCGGTCAGCGGCTGCACCTCGACCACGACATTGAAGCGGACCCGCTGGGTGGTGCCGCGTTCGGCCTGAAAGGCGCCGATCTCGACCTCGACCACATGATCGCGCACCGAGATACGGTCGAGCGGCCCGCGCGGGGCCGTCGCCCTCGCCCGTTCGGAAGGATGCGCAAAGGCGAGACGGATGTCGCTGGTCATGGGATCGGGGCCTCGGGTCGTCGGGTCAGAAACAGCGGAGGTTCACGCTGTCGGCGCCCTTCTAACAGGCCAAGGCCCGGCGTACCAGCGACGGAAAACGTCGCGTACCGTCACCGGACCGCCGCGCCCCCGCCGCTTACTCGGTCGAGGCGGTGCGATAGTTGTGGCGATAGAAGATATGCTCGCCGATCCGCGCGGTCTGGGTATAGACCCGCGCCCAGGTCGGCCGCACCGCCAGCGTGTGGTAATGGGTGGCGCCGCTGGTGAGATCGCCGGCATAGCCGTCCATGATGGCGCGCGCGACCTTGGCGGCGCGTTCAAACGCCTTGGGTTCGGCGATCACCTCGGCATGGCCGTCGCAGGTATAGGTGAACTGGCACTGATAACGCTTGCCGGTGCCCTGCCGGATCACACCGCAGAGCGTGTCGGGGAACCGCGCGCTCTTGACCCGGTTCATGATCACCTCGGCCACCGCGAACTGGCCTTTGACGGTCTCGCCGCGGGCCTCGAAATAGAGCGCCTCGGACAGGCAGCGCCAATTGTCGCCGCCCTCCGGCTCGGGCTGCGCATCCAGCCAGTCGCGGGTAAAGGTGAAGGGGGCGACGCCCTTGCCCTTCTTCGGGCGAGCGGCGGTGAGCAGCGATTTCAGCTGCCGGTCGGGCATCGACCCGAGCGTGGTCTGCTCGCGCTTGAACAGATCCTTCAGGCCGGTTTCGGCAGATCCGGAGATCGGTGAAATCAGCCCGCAGACCAGGGCAACAGCAGCCAGAACTCGTTTCATCTCAACCCCAAAACGCTAGTCGTGCGCCGGTCCTCCCCAGGCAAGCGCAGGCTGCGACATAGCCCAGACCGGCCAAAAGGTCCAGTTCCGCCCAAAACCCGGGCAGTTTGCGAACGCTGAGCGCGTCGGGGCGCCGGCGCGGGCCGGCGCGAAAATCCCTTATTTTATGGCTTCTGCGCGGGCTCCATCCCGGTTTTCTCGGCGATGGCGAGTTGAGCGGCAGCCAGCCGAGCGACCGGCACGCGGAACGGCGAACAGGACACGTAATCGAAGCCCGCCTCGCGGCAGAAGGCGATTGATTCGGGGTTGCCGCCGTGCTCGCCACAGATCGAAACAGTCAAGCCCGGATGTGCAGCGCGACCACGGTCGGCCCCGAGTTTCAGCAGCTCCCCCACCCCTTCGGTGTCGAGCACGTGGAACGGGTCCTCGGGAAAGACGCCCTGCCGCACGTAATCGGACATGAACCGCCCGGCGTCGTCTCGCGACAGCCCGTAGGTCATCTGCGTCAGGTCGTTGGTGCCGAAGCTGAGGAAGGCGACATTCGGGGCGATCTCGGCGGCGCGCAGGGCGGCGCGCGGGGTCTCCACCATCACCCCCAGCCGATAGGCGAAATCCTGGCGGCGCTGCGACCGCACGGTAGCGGCCACCGCGTCGATCCGGGTCTTGATCAGCTCGACCTCGCGCTTGGCGCTGACCAGCGGGATCATGATCTCGGGCACCACCGGCTCGCCCGAGGCGCGCACCTCCAGCGTCGCCTCGAAGATGGCGCGCGCCTGCATCTCGTAGATCTCCGGCACGGTGACGCCCAGCCGCACCCCGCGCAGCCCCAGCATCGGGTTGTATTCCGCCATCGCCTCGATCCGCCGGGTGACGTCCGAGACCGGCAGATCCAGCGCCTCGGCCAGCTCGCGCTGGCCCGACCGGGTCGCCGGCAGGAATTCGTGCAGCGGCGGATCGAACAGCCGGATACAGACCGGGCGGCCTTCCATGATCCTGAAAAGCTGAATGAAATCATCGCGCTGCATCGGAAGCAGCCGCGACAGCACCTCAGCCCGGCCGGAGCTGGTTTCGGCGAAGATCATCTCGCGCATGACCGTCAGCCGGCCGGCTTCGAAGAACATGTGTTCGGTCCGGCACAGCCCGATGCCCTGGGCGTCGAAGTTGCGCGCGGTGCGGGCGTCGGCGGGGGTGTCGGCATTGGCGCGGATGCCGATGTCGCGGGCCTCGTCGGCCCAGCCCATCAGCGTCTGGAAGGCGTCGTCCAGCGCCGCCTCCAGCATCCGCGGCTGGCCCGACAGGATCTCGCCCGAGCTGCCGTCGATGGTGATCACATCGCCCTCGCGCAGCACCCGGCGGTCGCGGGCGATCAGCATCTTGTCGCGGGTGTTGAAGCTCAGCTCCGAGGCGCCGACGATACAGGGCAGCCCCAGTCCGCGGCCGATCACCGCGGCATGGCTGGTCATGCCGCCCTTCTCGGTCAGCACGCCGGCGGCGGCATGCATGCCGCGGACATCCTCCGGCGCGGTCTCGCGGCGCACCAGGATGCAGGGCTCGCCCCGCGCGGCGCTGGCCTGGGCGGCCGCGGCGGAGAACACGATGCGCCCGGTGGCGGCGCCGGGACTGGCGGCGATGCCGGTGGCCAGCACGTCGCGGGCGGCGTCGGGGGCGACCTGACGGTGCAGCAGCTCGTTCAGCGAATGCGGATCGACCCGCATCACCGCCTCCTGCGGCGGGATGATGCCATCCTGCGCCAGCCGCACCGCGATGCGCACCGCCGCCCGCGGGCTGCGCGGGATGCGCACCCCGTCGAGGATATGGACGTCGCCGTTCTGAATGACGAATTCCACCTGCATCTCTTCGCGCAGCCGGCGGCGCATCAGCGCGGCATCGGCCTTGAGCGCCTCGAAGGCCTCCGGCGCCAGCTCCTCCAGCGAGGGGCCGCGTGGGTCCTTTTCCAGATAGATCGCGGCGGCGCCGGCGCCCAGCGCCTCGCGCCCCTGGCTCTGGCTCAGATAGCGGCCGGTGATCTGCGGCAGGCCGGTGATCGGATCGGCCAGTTGCAGCACGCCCGATCCGCATTCGCCCTGCCCCAGCCCCGGGATCATCTCCTGCACCACCAGCCCCAGGCCGGCATCCGCCGGCGCCCCCTTGGCCTGCCGCAGCAGCCGGGCCGAGGTGCCCTCCCAGGCGCGCGCCATCGACCGCAGCACGCCGCGCAGCTGGTCCGAGCGCGCCTGCGGAAACGGTTCGTCCGCCTCGTCCTCATAGGCGCGCAGCATCCGTTGCAGCCCCTTCGGCCCCTCGTCCGGGTCGCTGTCGAACGGATCCGGGTCGAGCCGCGCCACATGGGTGGCATAGCCCTGCACGAAGCGGGAATAGAGCGCCGCCGCCGCCCGCGCCCCCAGGCTGTCGGACAGCCGCCTGTACTGCGCGTCGTTCATGCCGATGTTCAGCACCGCGCCGGGGCCGCCCCAGTCGGGGTCCTCGGACGACGGCCGCACGCACAGCAGTGCCTCGGCCTCGAACTGCTGGTCGACCTCGTCGATATCCGGCATCTGCCCGGCGGCGATGCGCTTGACCGCCTGAAACGACAGCGCGACCGTGCGCGGCACCGGCAGGTCCAGCCGGACCAGCCGTTGCAGACATTTCGCCCGCCCGCCGTGGGTGTCGGTAGAGATCAGGGCGGTGGGCGTGACCAGGGTGGTTTGCGTGTTATTCTGCACTGCGGCACCTATCGCTATGCATGCAGCATAAGGCCGGTATGCGCAGGCGCAAGGGGGCGCACCGCCGGACCGAAGGATTTCGCCCTGCCGCGCCCGTTGCGGCACGCCGCCTCCGGCGGCGGCAGGTTTTTCGAGAAGACTGCGAAACCGCGCAGAGGTGTCTGGCGCCCTGCCCGGCCGCGCCCCTCTCCTCGCGGAGAGGAGAAAGATAGCAAGGGGGCGCGGTCCGCTGAACCGCGCCCCTGGCGTTCAGCCGCCGATGCGGGTCAGATCCGCCACCTGGCCGCAGACCGTGGCGATCTGATGCAGCAGGTTCAGCCGGTTGCGGCGCAGCGTCTGGTTGTCGGTGTTGATCTGCACATCCTCGAAGAAGGCGTCGATCGGGCCGCGCAGCGCCGCCATCGCGGCCATCGCGGCCGGAAAGTCCTCGGCCCTCAGCGCCGTGGCGATGGCCTCCTGCGCCGCCTCCAGCGCCTCGAACAGCGCGCGTTCGCTGTCGGTCTCGGCGAATTTCGCATCGGCGCCGAAGCTGTATTCCACCCCGTCCTTCTCCTCGGCCTGGGTGAGGATGTTGTTGGCGCGCTTGAAGCCCTGGATCAGGTTCTCGCCATCCTCGGTCTGCAGCACCGCGCTCAGCGCCACGGCGCGCTTGACCAGCAGGTTCAGGTCGTCATGGCCCGGCATGGCGATGCAGGCGTCGATCACATCGTGGCGGATGCCCTGGTCGCGCAGATAGACCTTGAGCCGGTCGTGCAGGAAGACCATCAGATCGGTGGACAGATCCGGCACCAGACCGCCGACGGTGCGCAGCAGCGACTCTTCCGAGGTGTCGACATCGGGGTTGCCTTCCAGCTTCTCGATCACCGTCCGCAGGGCGGCACCGAAGACGCCGTGATCGGCGATCTCCTCGTTGATGTCGCGCAGCGCCGCCAGCTGGCTTTCGTCAGCGTCGCGGTTCAGGTGGATCTTGTGGCGCAGCAGCTGGCTGTCGATATAGCGGTCGAGCGGCAGCCGCAGGTCGTTGGCCAGGATCAGCCGGATCACGCCCAGCGCCGCACGGCGCAGCGCGAAGGGGTCCTTCGAGCCGGTGGGTTTCTCGTCGATCGCCCAGAAGCCGGTCAGCGTATCGAGCTTGTCGGCCAGCGCCACCGCGACCGACAGCGGCGCGGTCGGCACGTCGTCCGACGGGCCCAGCGGCGAATAATGCTCGGCCGCGACGGCGGCGACGGCGGCATCCTGACCGGCGGCCTCGATGTAATAGCGGCCCATGATCCCCTGCAGTTCCGGGAATTCATAGACCATCTCCGACGACAGGTCCGCCTTGGCAAGCTCGGCCGCGGTCTTGGCGGCGGCGCGGTCGGCACCCACGGCGGGGGCCAGCTCGCGCGCCAGCGCGGCGATGCGGCGGATGCGCTCGCCCTGGCTGCCCAGCCGGTTGTGGAAGGTCACGTTCTCCAGCGCGTCGGTCCAGGCGGTGATATCGCCCCTGGCGACCCGCAGGTCATTCTCCCAGAAGAACTTCGCATCCGACAGCCGAGCCGACAGCACCTTCTGGTTGCCGGCGAGGATGGTGGCGCCGTGATCGGCGGTCTCGCGGTTGGCGACGGTGATGAAGCGCACGATGCGGCCGGTCTTCGGATCGCGGACCGAGAAGAACTTCTGATGCTCGCGCATCGAGGTCTGCAGCACCTCCGGCGGCAGGTCGAGGAAATCGGCGCCGATCTCGCCCATCAGCACCACCGGCCATTCGACCAGGCCGGCAACCTCGGCCAGCAGCCCCTTGTCCTCGACCACCTCGAGACCGGCGGCAAAGGCCATGTTGGTTGCCTCCGACCAGATGTGATCGGCGCGTTCCTCTGCCGGCAGGATGACGCAGGCGCGCTTCAGCTTGGCGGCGTAATCCTCGAACGAGCGGACCGCGAAGGCGGCCGGCGCCATGAAGCGGTGGCCACGGGTGGTGTCGCCGGCGACGATGCCGTCGATATCCAGCGGCACCACGGTGGCGCCGGCCTCATCCGCCAGGATGCACAGGATCGAATGCAGCGGCCGCACCCAGCGCAGCGCACCGTCGCCCCAGCGCATGGATTTCGGCCACGGGAAGGTGCGGATGGTGTCTTCCAGCACCTCGGCCACGATCTCGGCCGCCGGGCGGCCCGGCTTGGTGATCGCGGCGAAATAGAAGGCACCCTTGGGGGTGTCGCGCTCCTCCAGCTGGTCGCGGCTCAGCCCGGCGCCGCGCAGGAACCCCTCGATCGCCTGATCCGGCGCGCCGACCTTGGGACCCTTGCGTTCTTCCTTAAGGGTGGGCGATTGCGCCAGCAGCCCCTCGACCGCCAGCGCCAGCCGGCGCGGGGTGGAGAAGGCGGCGGCGCCGGCATAGGTCAGGCCGGCCTCGACCAGCCCGTCGGTGATCCGCTTTTTCAGATCCTCGGCGGCACGGGTCTGCATGCGGGCCGGAATTTCCTCGGAAAACAGTTCGATCAGAAGGTCGGGCATCGGATGTCCTCAGACGTGCGAGAGCGGCGGTTCGGGCAAGGCGCGGGGCGGTGCCCGGGATAGGTCGGCAGAGTGCGGTGGCGGGACGGCGCGGCGGCAGTCATGATCCGCCCCCCTCCGGCCGGGGCGGGCAATCCTCGCCCACCGGCGTGCCGTCATAGGCCTTGCGGCCGCAATTGTTCAGTTCGTGCCAGGCCCAGCCGCGCCCGTCGGGGGCGACCGCGACCACCCGGTCGACACCATAGGCGATGTTCTTGACCGACAGGTAGATATGCATGCGGCCGGCCTCGATGCCGGTGCCGATCTCCTCGGCGTCGAAACAGTCGAACCAGCCCGGTGCCACCAGCGGCTCGCCGCCGCTGACCGGGGCATAGCGGGCGGCCAGCTCGGCGTCGCTCAAGGTCGTGGTGAAGCAGGCGCGATAGCGGATCGGCGAGCTGTCGGCGTCGATGGCGCGGAAATCGGCATAGGGGATGATCTCGGGCTCGCCGCTGGCCGCGACCACCAAAGACACGTCCTTGCCGGGCTTCGGCGTCACCTCGTAATAGTAGCCGTAGACCTGCAGGTAGTAGATCGCGACCCCCGCCACCAGCGCGCAGAGCACGATCAGCGATGCGATGAATTTCCCGTTCATGCCAGACCTCCCGCCTGCGCCCGCGGCTTGGCTGCGCCGGCCAGCGATGCTACCCCGAGGGCGGAGCAGCGGAAAGGCAGGCGATGGACAGCGTATTTCTGATCAAGTTCGCGGGCGCGATCTTTGCGATCATGAACCCCTTCGTGAACCTGCCGATGTTTCTGAGCCTGACCGACGGCATGAGCGTGGCGCAGCAGCGCCGCACCGGGCTGCTGACGGTGGCCTATAGCGCCGCGCTCTGCGCCGTGGTGGCGCTGGCGGGGACCGAGATCCTGCATTTCTTCGGCATCAGCGTGGCGGACTTCCGTGCCGCCGGCGGCATCGTGCTGCTGATGATCGGGCTCGGCATGCTGAACGGCAAGGCCGGCAGCGCCCATCACGGCACCGAGGCCGAACGCGCAGCGAACGAGGATCGCGTCGCCGTCGCCTTCTACCCGATGAGCTTTCCCATGCTGGTGGGCCCGGGCACCATCGCCACGATCCTGCTGTTCACCGGCCAGGCCCGCGGCCTGGCGGATTACGCCGCCATCGGTCTGGTGCTGGCGGGCAATCTGGCCGCGCTGGCCGTGGTGCTGGTCTTCGCCGCCAATATCGGTCACCTGATGTCGCAAACCCTGCGCATGGTGATGATCCGGCTGATGGGCATGATCCTGGCCGCCATCGCGGTCGATATGATCGCGGGCGGGCTCAGAACCCTGCTGCCGGGTCTGGGATAGGCCAGAGACATGGCGGGCGGCGGGGCGGTTCATGCCGCGTCGTACCCGCCGGCCTCGGTCTGCACGAAGGCATCGGCGCATTTCTTGGCCAGCGCCCGCACCCGGCCGATATAGGCCTGACGCTCGGTGACCGAGATCACGCCGCGCGCGTCCAGCAGGTTGAAGATATGGCTGGCCTTGATGCACTGGTCATAGGCCGGATGCGCCATGATGATGCGCCGGCCGGTCTTGGGGTCCTCATGCGGATGCGACAGGATCGCCTCGCACTCCGCCTCGGCATCCTCGAAATGGCGCAGCAGCATGCCGGTCTCGGCCACGTCGAAGTTGAAGCGGCTGTATTCCTGCTCGGTCTGGCGGAACACGTCGCCGTATTTCAGCGCGATCGGCGCCTGCGGGTCGTTGTAGGGCATGTCCATCACGTGGTCGATGCCCAGCACATACATCGCCAGCCGTTCGAGCCCATAGGTCAGCTCGCCCGCGACGGGCTTGCAGTCATGGCCGCCGACCTGCTGGAAATAGGTGAACTGGCTGACTTCCATGCCGTCGCACCAGACCTCCCAGCCCAGCCCCCAGGCGCCCAGCGTCGGGCTCTCCCAGTCGTCCTCGACAAAGCGGATGTCATGCAGGTCCATGTCGACGCCGATGGCCTCGAGCGAACCGAGATAGAGCGCCTGCAGATCCGGCGGGCTCGGTTTGATCAGCACCTGGAACTGGTAATAGTGCTGCAGCCGGTTGGGGTTCTCGC
>JBFXGQ010000111.1:0-9863 GCA_050177915.1 Pseudodonghicola sp.
GTTGCTCAGGCTGGGGCGGCGGTGCGCGCGCGGGCCGCTGGCGGAATGGCTCTGGGCCGACATGCGGGCGCAGCTGCCGGGCGTCGGGCTGGCGCTGATGGCGCTGCTGCTGGCGCTGGCGGCGAATGTCGGCGTCGGCACCATGGTCAAGAGCTTTCGGGTCACCTTCGTCGGCTGGCTGGACCAGCGGCTGGTGTCCGAGCTCTATGTCACCGCCCGCGACGACGATCAGGGCGCGCGGATGGCGGCGTGGCTGGCGCCGCGCGTCGATGCGGTGCTGCCGATCCGGGCGGTGGATTTCACCGTCCTGGGCGGGCCGGTCACCGTCTATGGCGTGGTCGATCACCCGACCTATCGCGACAGCTGGCCGCTGCTGCAGCAGAGCCCGGGCGCCTGGGATGCGGTGAACGCCGGGCGCGCGGTCTTCATCAACGAACAGCTGGCCCGGCGGGCGGATCTGTGGCCCGGCGACCGGGTGCAGCTGGCGCCCGGCTGGGCGCTGCCGGTGGCGGGCGTCTATTCCGACTACGGCAATCCCACCGGCCAGGCCATCGTGGCGATGCCCGCGCTGTTGGCCCATGCCCGCGACGTGCCCAACCGCCGCTTCGGCCTGCGGCTGCCGCCCGACCGGGTGCCCGCGCTGATGCGGGCGCTGCGGGCCGAGTTCGACTTGCCGGCCTCGGCGCTGATCGACAATGCCGGGCTCAAGGCGCAGTCGCTGGCGGTGTTCGACAAGACCTTTGTGGTGACCGGGGCGCTGAACCTGCTGACGCTGGGGGTGGCGGGGTTTGCCATCCTGACCAGCCTGCTGACGCTGTGGTCGCTGAGGCTGCCGCAGATCGCGCCGGTCTGGGCGCTGGGGCTGACGCGCGGCCATCTGGCGCGGCTGGAGATCTGGCGCAGCCTGCTGCTGGCGGCGCTGACCGCGGCGCTTGCGCTGCCGCTGGGGCTGGCGCTGGCCTGGGTGCTGCTGAAGGTGATCAACGTGCAGGCCTTCGGATGGGAGCTGCCGATGGTGCTGTTCCCCGCCGACTGGCTGCGGCTGGTGGCGCTGGCGCTGCTGGCGGCCGGGCTGGCCGCCGCCCTGCCCGCCCGCCGGCTCTATCGCCTGCCGCCGGCCGAGCTGCTGAAGGTGTTCGCCAATGCGCGCTAGGCTGTTCCTCACGCTCCTCCTCGCGCTGCTGGCCGGGCCGGTGCTGGCGCAGGGCTTCGCCGGGCTGGGCAGCGCGGCGGGCGAAGGCTTTGCCACGCCCGAACGCGGCAGACGGCTGGCGTTCCCCCGCGATCACGGGCCGCATCCGGAGTTCCGCATCGAATGGTGGTATCTGACCGCCAATCTGACCGGGCCGGACGGGGCGGACTACGGCATCCAGTGGACGCTGTTCCGCTCCGCCCTCGCGCCGGGCGAGGCGGCGGGCTGGGCCAGCCCGCAGATCTGGATGGGGCACGCGGCGGCGACCTCGGCGACGCAGCATTATGTGGCCGAGCGGCTGGCGCGCGGCGGCATCGGCACGGCCGGCGTGCGCACCGGCCCGTTCGAGGCCTGGATCGATGACTGGCGGATGGCCGGTGACGACGGGCTGGCGCGGCTGAGCCTCAGCGCCCGGGGGGCGGAGTTCGCCTATGATCTGACGCTGGAGGCCGAGGGGCCGCTGGTGCTGCAGGGCGATCATGGCTATTCGGTCAAATCCGCCGACGGCCAGGCCAGCTATTACTATTCCCAGCCGCGCTACCGGATCAGCGGCACGCTCACCCTGCCCTCGGGTCCGGTCGCGGTGACCGGTCAGGGCTGGCTCGACCGCGAATGGTCGTCGCAGCCGTTGGCCGCCGACCAGAGCGGCTGGGACTGGTTTTCGCTGGCCTTCGAGGATGGCGCGCGGCTGATGGGGTTCCGGCTGCGCGGCGGGCGCGGCGATTTCACCTCGGGCACCTGGATCGCGCCGGACGGCAGGCCGGAGCCGCTGGCACCCGGCGCGCTTGTCGCCCTGCCGCTGGCCACGACCGAGGTCGCCGGTCGCCGGATGCCGACCCGCTGGCGGCTGACCCTGCCGGCGCAGGGGCTGGACGTGGACATCGACGCGCTCAACCCCCGCGCGTGGATGGCGACGCGGTTCGCCTATTGGGAGGGGCCGGTGCGTGTCAGCGGCAGCCACAAGGGTCGCGGTTACCTTGAAATGACCGGATACGACTGAAACAGGCGGCGCTGGCTTGCGATATGTTGACGCAGGGTCAACGTTGCGCTTTAACCATTAAGACATGCTGCAAGACCGGTCGTGCGTGCCGGCGGTGGGAAAGGGCTGCCTTCCCGATATGGCGAGAGCCTTGGACGGCGGCCATTCTGGTGCATCAGCGCCGCATCTTCAGGAGAGAGCGGGCCGCGGGCGCCGTTCTTGGTGATCGACATGATGGCAGTCCGAGCCCCGCGCACCCCGGTGCGCTCCGATCAGACCCCATCCGCAGGCCCGACCCGCCGTGCGCTTGCGGCGCTTGCGGCGGCGGTTGCCATCGGCGCCCCGGCGGCGGCCGCGACACCGCCCTTCGGTTCCACCGCCGATACCGTCTTCGACATCGTCACCACCGGCGACCCCTCGGCCTTCGTCTGCCTGTCCTACGACGGGCGCGCGGTGCGGCAGATGTGGGACAAGCGGCGCGACAATGAATTCGACCTGGAGGTGTTCCTGTTCCGCGCCTATTTCAGCGACGGGCCGGCGATAGACATCATCGTGAACCCCGAGTTCGCCAGCCCCGCGGCGGCCGAGGCCGAGGCGCGCCGCTATACCCGGCCGCTGGGGCAATTGCCGCCGGTGCTGCGCCAGGGCATCCGCCAGGTCGGCATCCACGACGGCAGCCCCACCTATTCCGCCGGGCCGGGCAAGATCTTTGTCTACGCCGGGCGCACCACGCAGCGGATCGCCGAGGGCCATCTGGAGGAATCGCTGCTGCACGAAGCCGTGCATGCCTCGCTCGACGCCGCGCATGCGGCGGCGCCGGGCTGGCTGGAGGCGCAGCGTCGGGACGCAGGGTTCGTGACCCGATACGCCGAACGCCACCCCGAGCGCGAGGATCTCGCCGAGACCGCGCTCTTTGCCTATGCCCTTCTGCGCCATCCCGACCGGCTGCCGCCGGCGGACAGCGCGGATGTGCGCGCCGCCGTTCCCGCGCGTCTGGAGTACCTTCAGCGCGTGTTGTCAGAGCCGGTCGCCCGGGCGCCGGTTCCGACCCCGCCGGAACATTGCAGATAAACCCTTTAAATCAGAGATTTAGATATGGACCGACAATGTATCAACGCCCCAATTGCCAGCTTTTTCCTGTTGCCGCCCCATAAGACCAACAACAAAGGAGGAGTGAAGCCATGACGCGCACCATTTGCCAGATCGAAACCGAAGGCGGCCAGGACGAGCTGCGCCGGGACGACTATTTTCCCACCCTGGTCTATTCGACGATGCTGCATGACGCCGAGACGATGAACCGCGATATCCTGACCGCGATCAATTCCGAGCGTGACCGGGATTCCAAGGGGATCGAGCGGTCGAACTTCCGCTCGCTCGGCGGCTGGCACAGTCACAACAACCTGCACAAGGACCCGCGGTTCGACCGGCTGACCCAGCGGGTCGAAAAGGTGGCGGCGGGGATTTCCGACAACCTCGGCTACAGCCGCGGCCGGCAGCTGGAGATCACCACCATGTGGTCGATCTCGAACCCGCCGGGCAGTTCGAACCGGGCGCATATCCATCCCGGCGCGCTGTGGAGCGGGGTCTATTACGTGCAGGCGCCCGAGGGGGCGGGGCAGATCGAATTCATCGACCCGCGCACCGTCAACCTGATGAACTACGCCACCTATGTGCCCAATACCAAGCGCAAGACCGAGTGCTGGACCAAGGTCAAGGTCAAGCCGGTGGCGGGCAAGATGCTGTTCTTCCCCAGCTGGCTCTATCACAGCGTCGAGCCGAACCTCGCCGCTGCCGCCGGGCGCGAGGGCGAGCGGGTGATCGTCAGCTTCAACATCAACCAGAAGGTCAGGTCGAAGGCGAAGTGACCCGATCCGGGAGGCGACATCGGGGCCGCCGGGGAACCGGCGGCCCGCTTTCGCGCGGTCACCTCACCCGCATCAGCACCCGGCGGTTGACGATCTGCGCCAGCGCCACCGTGGTCTTGGAGATGCTGAGCAGGATGATCACCGGCGCCACCGAAAAGAGCGAGGTTTCGACCAGCGAATCCCGGAAGGCGATCGACATCTTCTGGAACCCCGCGGCGATCGGAAAGGCATAGGCCGAGAAGACGATCAGGAAGGCCACCGCAAAGCTGAGATCCTGGGTCAGCCGCGCCCTGGCCTGGCCGGCGCGGACCCGCCCCAGCATGTCGCCATAGCGGCGGATGCGGTCGCGCAGCACCTGTTTCTTGGCCCGGCGCAGCGCCGGCGGCGACAGCTGGTCGTCACTGGCGCGGAACGACAGAAACGCCTGTTCCAGACGCGTCTCGCTGCGATCGAAGGCCGCCGCCAGGGTGCGCAGGGTCTTGCTGTCGCCGGTCATCAGGGTGATCACCACCAGCGCCACGAAGACGCCGATCACCACCAGCGGCGAGATGAAATAGACGAAGCACAGCAGCAGCAGGAAGCCGAAGATCACCGCCTCCTCCTCGCGCCTGCGGTCATGGTCCTTGAGGATGCTGGTGACCTGGGTCACCGTCAGCGGCGGGTGATCGGCGGCGCGGTATTCGAACTGGAACTGTTCGCGCATCCGCGCCAGACCGATGTCGCTGAGCGTCCTGCAGCGCGCCCTGAGCCCGACCGCCAGCATGCCGAGCCCGACTGCCAGCGCGAAGACCAGCAGAAAGGGTTCGATGGCGCGGGTCTCGACCCCGTTGCGGATCGAGTAATAGAGGGTGATCACCGAGGCGATCGACAGCACCTTGGAGAGGAAGCGATAGGTCTTCATCTCGGTCAGCTCGGCCTGCAGCAGGCTGCGCAGCCGTTCGGCCAGCTGTTCGGCGGTGGCGATATTGCTCAGCAGCACGCCGCGCAGCTGGATGATGGCGCAGGCAGGGCCTTGGTCATGGCCTTGGTCGGGGCCGCGGTCCGGCAGGCTGAACTGGCGCACCGGCCGCCAGCGCCCGCGCGCCGGGTCCCAGCGGGCCAGCTCGCCCTGCCCCTGCGCCCGGCGCAGCCGCAGCGCGTAGCTGGCGCGCGGCGCCGCCGCCGGATCGGGGTCGACCAGCCATTGCGCCGCGCTGATGCCGCTGCCGCGGGGGGCGGAGAAGAACACATCCACCGGCAGCGCCGCCAGTTCGGGCGGCACCGCGGCCTCGGTATAGGGCCACAGATCGCCCAGGGTGGGACAGCCCGGCGTCCTCATGCCGCCCGGTCCATCACGGTGAGCCGGGTCATCGTCAGATGGCCGGCGCGGAACAGGCCGACGGCGCCCAGCCGGGACTGGATATCGGCCGGTTTCAGCCGGCCGCGCAGGTCCCAGAACACCGGGAAATCCCCCGGCGCGCAGCAGTAGAGATCGCGCAGCAGCGTGTCCTGCATCCCCTGGTCCAGCAGCTTGCGGGTCTCGGCGGGCACCGGCAGGGTGTCGCTGCCGCCCAGCTCGCGCGCGATCATCAGGGTTTCGAAATCGGCCTGCGTCGCCTGCTGGCCGGGGCCGAAGATGCGGATCGCGCCGATCTCGGGGCGCGCGGCCTCGGGCAGGCTGTCGACCACCCGCTGCACCACCTCGGCCAGCACCAGCCGCTGTTCGCGCACGGTGAGGTCGGGCTGCTGCAGCGTCATGGTCAGCGGCGCGATGCCCTCGATGGTCAGCGCCCGCTCCCTGTGCGTGAGCTTCAACTCGGGCGCGGCCAGCAGCTTTTGCGGGCGCAGCGGCACCTCGGCCCCGGTCAGCGCCGGCACCGGGGCGCGCGCGTCGAAGGCCGGCGCCAGCACCATCGCCTTGCGGAAGTCCGAGGGCACCAGTTGCATGCCGGCGAGGATCCAGAACATCAGCGCCACCGCCGGCAGGTTGCCCAGCAGCACGCTGATGCCGGCAAAGCCGATCACCCCCCATTTGGCGATCTCGCCCACCAGCTGCGGCCCGGCGGTCGAGTTGATCAGGTCGTGGCCATGGGTCAGCTTGGAATAACGCCCCACCCCCGCGCGGACCGAGCGGCGGCAGACCTGCACCGCGTCGATCTGGGTGATCACCAGCACGCCGAGGAAGAGCAGCACGTACAGCAGGCTGAGCAGCGGGTGCAGCAGCGCCAGCGCCACCGGCATCACCAGAAACGACCCCAGCGCCGCCGGCACCTGCGCCCGGCGCGGGATATGGACCGACAGCGCCCGGCGCAGCGCGGTCGAGACATCCTTTTCGAACCGGCCGCGAAACCCGTGCAGGTCGCGGCCGCGCAACGCGCTGCGCAGCAGCCCGCGCCAGATCCGTTCGCGGATCGCGCGGCTCCAGCCGTCCTCACCGTCGAACTGCACCTGATGCGCGACGATCAACAGCCCACCGCAGAGCGCGATGATGGCGAAGGCCAGCAGCAGCGAGGGAAAGCTCGACTGGTTCAGCACCAGATAGAGCACCGCCACCACGCAGAGCAGCAGGCCGAACTGCAAGAGCCGCCCCGCCACCCCCAGCAGGAAGAGCGACACCGGCGCCAGCCCCGGGCGTTCGGCCCGCGGCGCGCGCAGCCCGCCGGCGGGGGCCGGCAGCGTGGTGCCGGCGGCCCTACCGCCGACCCGCAGCAGCGCCCCGGAGTAGAGCGCGGCGAAATCCGCCATCGGGTAATAGACCGGCCCCATCGCCGGGTCGAAGACGAAGATGCCGCTGGCCGAGCGGCGCAGCAGCACCACGTAATGCATCTGCGTCATATGCAGGATGACCTGACCGTCGATCTCGCCCAGCCGGTGGGCAGGTACCTTCATCGCCTGCGCCTCCAGCCCGTGGCGGTCGGCGAAGAAGCGGCGCAGCGCGTCGAGGCTGCTGCCGGCGCGGTCGGGGTCGAGGATCTCGACCGCTTCGACCGGATCGACCGGGCGGCCCAGCAGGTTCATCACCGTCAGCGCGCTGGCGACGCCGCAATCGCTGCGGGCGGCCTGCTGCACGAAACAGCGCCGGTGCCGCAGCAGGGTCCAGACGGCCCCGGCCCAGAAGGCGCTAGATCGTATCATCGCGGGCCAACAGGAAGCTGAACAGCGATTGCCGCGACAGCGGAAAGCTCAGGTGCACCACGGCGCCGGGCAGATGTTCGATCTGATGCGCCGAACTGGCGTCGACGCCGACCACCACCTGCGACAGCACCCCGCGCTTGATGATCTTCTGCGCCAGCGATTCATTGCCCAGCCGGATTCCCAGTTCCTTGGTGTCGACGGTGGCGTAATCGCGTTCCAGCAGATGGGCGTCGAACACGATCTCGGCCCCGGTCCGGGTGTCGTTGATCGCGCCGCGCACCCGCTGGCCGGGCTTCAGCACCACCGCATGACGGTTTTCCAGAAAGCCGATGATCTCGCTGGTGGTGCCCTCGGGGCGCTGATGGCGCAAGGAGCCCTCCAGCGTCAGCGAACTGGTGACCATCACCGGCACGCCGCGGCTGTCATGGGCGCGCGCCTCCAGCACGCTCAGCCGGTCGGGGGGATCGGCGGCGAATTCGGCGAAGACCGAAATCACGTCCAGCGCGCCGACGGTCGCGCGGTCCAGATGCACCGCGGTCACCGCCACCCCGCCGGCACGCAGCGCCGCGGCGATGGCATCGGCCTCGGCCGGCAGGCTCAGGGCGATCGGCCGGCCGCCATGGGCCAGCCGCACCGTGCCGGTCTCGGCGGCGCCATAGATCAGCAGCTCAAGCCCGGCCGAGGGATCGCGGGTCGCCAGCAGCCGCAGCGCATCGGCGCGTTCGACATCGGCGCGGCTGGCCTGCAGCATGCGCATGTCGACCGAATTGCCGTCGGCCACGGCGATCTGCGGCAGCACCGCCTTGGCCAGATAGCGCGCCTCGGCCTCGACCCGCTGGCTGTCGCGCAGCGCTTCCAGCTCGCGGATCTGCCGGCGGTGGCTTTCGACCCGGTCGGTCAGGATCTGCACCTCGGCGGCGTCGATGGAATTGTCATAGGTCAGGTCGTTCAGCGCCTTGACCATGTCGAGGATCATCTTGTCCGAGGAGAACCGCGTGCTCTTGCTGGTGATCACCGACAGCCGCTCGGCCTGGATGTCATCCAGCATCGAGGCCAGTTTCTGCGCCGGCAGCGCGTCCACCTCGCCCGAGCGCTGGACCAGATCCTCAAGCCGCCTGAGCTGCGCCAGCCGTTCCTCGTTCAGATCGCTGATGTCGCTGATGCTGGCGGCGTTGAAGCTCTGCAGCTCGGCCAGTACGCCGGCGGTGTCGGCGCTGAGCGCGCGCCGCGCCGCCAGCCGTTCGGCGGTGGCGTCGCGCTTGGCCAGGTCGCGTTGCAGCTCGACCTCGAGCTTGGCGGTCTTCTCCAGGTGGTCGGTCTCGACCTTGGCCAGCTCACGCCGCATGGTGCCTTCGAGCAGGGCGTTTTCCGCGACGCCTTCGGGAAAGATCACGGCGGTGACGATCTGGCCGGGCCGGAAGCGGCCGTCCTGCGCCGGGTAATGCAGCACCACGCCGGGTTTCGCGGCGCGCACGGTGCGTACGCCGCCGGGGTTGACCACCAGGCCGAAGCCGTCGACCGCGAAGGAAATCGGGACGAAGAACACCCCCAGCGCGGCCAGCAGAAGTCCGACGGAGACCGAAAAGAGTTTCATAGCGAAGGACCTGCCTGTGAAAGGTATCACGTTCTAGGCGCCTTGCCGGCGCCGATCGGTTGAGCTGCCGCCCGTCCCGGCGGGCCGTGGCGGCGACGGGCCGGCGCACCGCTGCGGCGCGCCGGCCCCGGTGATCGGGGGGAACGGCGGGGCCCGCGCGGGCCCCGCCTTTCCGGTCGGACGTCAGGGCCGGGCGGCCTCAGACATCGGTCTCGAAGTCCAGCCCGGCGTCGAGACCGGCGCCGAACATGTCGTCGAGATCGTCGCCGGCATCGTCGAAGCCGCCGGCATCGACGGCGCAGGCGTCGGCGCCGCAGGCATCGTCGCCGGCACCGCCATCGGCACCGCAGGCATAGCCGCCGCAGCCGGCGTCCTGCTGCGCGAAGGCGCCGGCGCCGACGCTTTCGTCGCCTTCGTCCCCCTCGTCGTTCGGCGTCGCCTCGTCGCCCTCGTTGCCCTCGTCGAGGCCTGGCTCGTCGCCCTCGTCGCCCTCGTCGCCCTCATTGCCCTCGTTGCCCTCGTC
This sequence comes from Pseudodonghicola sp., assembly GCA_050177915.1. Classification (GTDB taxonomy): domain Bacteria; phylum Pseudomonadota; class Alphaproteobacteria; order Rhodobacterales; family Rhodobacteraceae; genus Pseudodonghicola. The sequence continues at coordinate 9,268 of JBFXGQ010000111.1, forward strand.
GAGGCCGGGCTCGTCGCCCTCGTCGCCTTCATTGCCCTCGTTGCCCTCGTTGCCCTCGTCGAGGCCGGCTTCGTCGCCCTCGTCGCCCTCATTGCCTTCGTCGCCCTCATTGCCCTCGTCGTTCACGCCGCCCGAGGTCTCGTCGCCCTCGTTGCCCTCGTCGAAGCCGCGTTCGTTGCCCTCGTCGCCCTCATTGCCCTCGTCGCCCTCGTTGCCCTCGTCGAGGCCGGGCTCGTTGCCCTCGTCGCCCTCGTTGCCTTCATCGCCCTCGTTGCCCTCGTCGAGGCCGGGCTCATTGCCCTCGTCACCCTCGTTGCCCTCATCGCCCTCGTTGCCCTCGTCGTTGGGCGTGAACTCGTCGCCCTCGTCGCCCTCGTCGTTCGGGGTGGGGTCGTCCTCGTCGCCTTCATCCCCCTCGTCGCCCTCGTCTCCTTCGTCGCCTTCATCCCCCTCGTCGCCCTCGTCGCCCTCGTCTCCTTCGTCGCCTTCATCGCCCTCGTCGCCTTCGTCGCCTTCGTTGCCTTCGTTGTTCTCGGCGGCCTCGTCGCCCTCAGCGCCTTCGTCGCCCTCGTCGCCTTCGTCCCCCGCGTCGTCCG
>JBFXGQ010000112.1:0-9845 GCA_050177915.1 Pseudodonghicola sp.
GCAGTTCCTCTATGTCCGCCTGCCTGCCGCCTTGCCCAGCTTCTTCACCGGGCTGCGCATCGCCATCACCTGGTCCGTCACGGCGGCCATCTTCGGGGAATACGTCGGCGCCGAGAAGGGGCTGGGCATCTTCATGCAGGTCGCCAAGAACGACTTTCGAACCGACCTGGTGCTGGCGGCGGTCTTCGTGGTGTCGATGGTCAGCCTGCTGCTGTTCGGCGCGGTGGTGCTGGTCCGCCGGCTGGTCATCCCCTGGCACGTCGCCATGAAGGCAGGAGAGCGTCGATGAGCGCGGTTCAGGACAAGCCCCAGGGCGCGCCGCTGCTGGACGCCCGCGAGATCTCGAAATCCTTCACCCGCGACGGCCAGAGTTTCGAGGCGATCCGGGGCATCGACCTGCAGGTGCATGCCGGCGAATTCGTGTCGATCATCGGCCCGAGCGGCTGCGGCAAGTCCACGCTGTTCAACATCGTGGCCGGGCTGATGACGCCCGACCGCGGCAGCGTCCGGGTCGACGGGAGGGAGACCACCGGGCAGCCCGAGGCCTGTGCGCTGATGCCGCAGAAGGACCTGCTGTTTCCCTGGCGCAGCGTGCTGGCCAACACGACGCTGGGTCTCGAGATCCGGGGCATGCGCAAGGCCGAGGCGCGGCGCAGGGCCGAGCCATTGTTCCGCACCTTCGGCATCGACGGCACGCAGAAGCTCTATCCGTTCCAGCTGTCCGGCGGGATGCGCCAGCGCGCCGCCCTGCTGCGCACCGTCATTCAGGGCCGTCCGGTGATGCTGCTGGACGAACCCTTCGGCGCGCTCGATTCCCTGACCCGGACCGAGTTGCAGGACTGGCTGCTGTCGGTCTGGCAGCAGGAGCAGTGGACCGTGGTCCTCGTCACCCACGACATCCGTGAGGCGATCTACCTGTCCGACCGTGTCTATGTCCTCGGCACCGATCCGGGTCGGGTGCAGGAGGTGATCGAGGTCGATCTGCCGCGTCCCCGCGGGGTCGCCACCACCGAGATGGTCGAGTTCGCGCAGTATGAGACGCGGCTGACCCATGCTCTTCGCCTGGCCCGCGCGGGCCGGGCCGACGACTGAACATCCTGAAAGGCTAGACCATGTCCGTTACCGAAACACTTGCGGCCTTCATCGCCGGCCATCGGGAGGTCCCGACCGAGGTTGCCGCAATGGCCAAGCGGCTGATTCTCGATTCCACCGGATGCGCGCTGGGGGCGATCGATAGCGATCTCGGCGCCATTGCCCTGTCCTTCGCCCGGGCCCAGGGCGCGGGGCCCGAGACGATCCTTGGCACCGACATCGCCGCGGGGCCGGCGGTGGCGGCCTATGTCAATGCGCGGCTCGTCAACGTGCTGGACATGGACGAGACCTATATGGTGCTCGGCCATCACGCGAACTGCGCCCTCGGTGCCGCGCTGGCGCTGGCGAAGACCTGCGAGCTGTCGGGCGAGACGCTGCTGCGGGCCTTCATCATCGGCTACGAGGTGGGCGCGCGGGCGGCGAACTACATGGGCGTCGCGCTGAAGGTCGACGACGCCGGCAGCGTGGCGGGCTGGAACTTTCCCGGTCCGATCCTGGGCACCTATGCCGCCTGCGCCTCGGCGGCGGTCTGTCTCGGTCTGACCCAGACGCAGGTCGAGAACGCCCTTGGCATCTGTGCCGAATACCTGCCGTCGAACGCCGGTGACCTGTGGGAGGCGGGCCGCAAGCGCGCCTCGCTGCCGACGGTGAAATACGAGGATTGCGGCATCAACGCGCAGATGGGCCTGACCGCCGCCTGGATGGCGCGCGCGGGCATCACCGGCACCTTGGGGGTCTTCGACCCCGATAACACCCTGGCCGAGACCGCACGCCCGGGCGCGGTCGCGCGTCCGGGCGCGATGGTGGACGGGCTGGGAACGGACTGGCGCCTGATGCGCACCTCCTTCAAGCCCTGGCCCAGTTGCCGGTGGTTCCACTATGCCCTGACCGCGCTTGAGACCGCCCTGCAGGGCGAAACGCTGGACCCGGCCCGGATCGACAAGGTCGAACTGTGGAGCTCCGGCTCCTCCTGCTTCTTCGCCTCGCCCGAGATCGGCGAACACCTGGTGATGGACGCCAGCTTCAGCGTGCCGCATTCCGCGGCGATGATGCTGCTGGGGATTCCGGCAGGCCCCGCCTGGTTCGACGAACGCATCGTCCGTCGCCCGGATGTCGAGGCGCTGCGCCACAAGGTCAGCGTGTCGCTGGCGCCCGAGGTGTCCAACCCGGCGAACTGGGGCGACTACCAAAGATGGGGCGAGGCCGACGCCCCCATGACGCTGCCCAGCCGGGCGCGGATCACCCTTGGCGACCGGGTTCTGGAGGCCCGCAGCGACGTCGCCAAAGGCGATATCCCAGACGCGGGCGCGGCGCTGTCCGATGACGAGATCCTGGCCAAGTTCCGCGCCCTGACCTTGCCGGCGGGACAGGCTGTCCCCGGCTGGCAGGCCAATGTGTCGACCCTGGCCGCGCGCCTGCTGTCGCTTGAGGAGGAACCTTCGGTGTCGGCGCTGCTGGCCAGCTGCGCCCCGGCGACCTTCCAGGCGCAAGAGGTCTCGAAATGACCGGGCTGGGACGGGTGTGCGACAAGGAAGTCGCGTTTTACCGCAGCGTGCCCAAGGTGCATCTGCACAGCCATATCCTGGGCATGGTGCCGCCTGAGACCTTCATCGAACTGGCCGAGGGGTACGGCGTCGACCTTTGCGGTCGCACCGCGGCCGACGTCTATCGGTATTTCGACTTCACGCGGCTGGTCGGCATCCTCTCCGACGTCGCCTCGGTCCTGCGCAGCGAGGCGGACTACAGCCGCGTGATCTACGAGATCATCGGCAAGGCCTATCGCGAGGAATGCGTCCTCTATTCCGAGCTGTTCGTGCAGACCACCTATCACCTGATCTACGGCACCCGCTACGAGCGGATGGTCGACGGATTCGCCGACGGGATCGAGCGGGCCGAACGCGACTTCGGCGTGCAGACCCGGCTGATCCTGGGGCTGAACCGCCAGCTTCCCGGGCCGATCGCATCGCATATCGTGCGGCAGGCCATCGCCTATCCGTCGCGCCATGTCATCGGTATCGGGCTGGAAGATTTCGAAGGCTTCGGCCCGCCGGAGGATTTCGTCGAGGCCTACGCGCTGGCCGGTGCGGCGGGGCTTCACCGGACCGCCCACGCCGGCGAACACGGGGCGGCGAGCAATATCATGACCTCGCTCACCCGCCTCGGCTGCGAGCGGATCGACCATGGCTATCAGGCAACCAAGGAGCCGACGATCGCCTATCGCCTCGCCGATCAGCAGGTGCATTTCACGGTCTGCCCCACGGTGGCGAGCCGCCAGGGCTGGACCCGGCCCGACGGCAACGTGCTGAGGACCATGCGGGACTACGGGTTCTGGATGTCCATCAACTCGGACGATCCGGAAATCACCGGCTCGAATCTGAACCGGGAATATGCGCTGGCGGCCAAGCTCATGGGGGCGGAGCGGCGCGAACTGGTCGACATCAGCCGCGCGAGCATTGCGGCGACATGGCTGAATGACGAGGAAAAGCGCGACCTTTCCCATCGGTTCGACAGCAAATTGCCCCCGCGCGAGGGCGCTTCGGCCTGAACGGCCGCCACCTGTGGCACCTGCCGGGGGACCGGATGCGGGAGGCCCGCCTGAATCGGGAGATGCCAGCTTGAAGCTCTTCATCAGCCAGACCTCGCCCTACGCGCGGTTCGCCGCCGTCATGTGCATCGAGGCCCGGCTGCCGGACCTCGCAATCGTGGTCGTCGACCCCTGGGACAATCCGGCCGAGCTGCTGGCCGTGACGCCGACGGGCCGGGTGCCCGCCCTGCATCTGCCGGAAACCGGCGAGACGATTTCGGAATCCCTGCTGATCGCCGATTATGCCGCTCGGGCCGCCGGCGCCCCGGCGGAGCTTTGGTGTCGCACCGAGCGCGAGCGACGGATCGCGGGTCTGGCGCTTGGCGCCATTGATGCGGCGGCAGCGGTCATCGCCGGCCGCATGGCCGTGTCGGATGATGTCGCCTCGCCGGCGTTCGATGCCTCCCCGGTCGGCCTGCGGCGCCACGGCGCGATCGACCGCACTCTCGACGCGATAGACCTGATGTTGGCGACCGGGCTGCCGCCGGCCCCGGGCATCGCTGCGGTCCTGCCGGTCATCGCGGCCGACTACATGACCCTGCGGTTCGGCAACCGGCACGAGACCACGGCGCGCCCCCATCTCGGCGCGCTCCGCGCAGGGCTTGCGACGGTCCGGTCGATGGCGCTGACCCGGCCGCTCGTCGATGCGGCCACGGTGGGCCGCCTGTAAGCCGAAAGGACGGCGGCGCCGCCCGCTGACCCCGGCCCGGCCGCGCCGGCGTCTGGCATGGATCTGGCGTCCGCCGCCTGTGGTCGCCCCGAGCCGGATTTGCGTGTTCGGCGAGCGAACAACTTCCTCCTGTCGCTTGTTGACTTCGCGGGATGGCCTCTACATCGGGGGCGGTGTCCGGCCGGCAAGCTGACGGTCGGGCCGAATTCAGATTTGCGCACGCCGGCGATCCGGTCCGTGCGCTAGGGAGGAAGACATGACAGCATTCAACAGGCGTTCTTTCATATCCGCCGGTCTGGCTCTTGGCGCGGGGACGCTGGCGGCGCCCGGGCTGCTGCGGGCGCAGACCCCGACCAAGCTGCGGTTCGCGAATTTCGCCGGGCCGACCTCGTTCCTGTCCACCGGCATCTTCCGGCCGTGGTTCGACCGCATCGAGGCGGCCTCGGAGGGCACGCTGAAGATCGAGATGTACGACGGCGGGTCGCTGGCGGCGGCGAAGGATGTCTATGACGCTGTGCGCAAGGGGATCGCCGACATGGGCTGGGGTGTGACCAGCTACACCCCGGGCCGGTTCAACGCGGCGACCGTGGTCGAGCTGCCGTTCGAGGCCGCCTCCTGCGCCGCCGCCTCGGCCGGGCTCTGGGCCGCCTATGAGGCCGACCTGCTCGACGGTTTCAAGGGGGCGGAGATTCTGGCGGTGATGTCCTCGGGCATCCAGCTGGTGCATGGCACCCATGACATCAAGATGCCCGCCGATCTTGCCGGCGAGCGGGTGCGCGCCGCCGGCGCCGCCGCCGCCCGGATGTGGGAGGCCTTCGGCGCCATCCCGGTGGCGCTGCCGGTGCCCGATATCGCCGAGAACCTGTCGAAGAACACGCTGGCCGGTTCGATGAACGATTGGAACGCGCTGCAGACCTGGGGGATCATGGAATTCGTGCCCTATCACGTCGACGTGCCGCTGGGCTCCTCGCCCTGCTTCCTGACGATGAACCAGGACAGTTTCGACGCGCTGCCGGCGGTGGCGAAGGAGGCGGTCAAGGCGCATTCGGGCGCCGCCTTCAACGCCTTTTGGGCCGAAAAGCTGGATGGCGAAAACGCCCGCCTGCGCGGGATCGTCGCGGCGATGCCCGAGCACAAGATCCACGTGCCCGAGGCGGCGACGGTCGCGGCCGCCCATGCCTCGCTGTCGGATGTGTTCGGGGCCTGGGCCGAGACCACCGTCAACGGGCAGGCGGTGCTGGATCTCTACCGCGATGCCGTGGCGAAATACACCGCGTCATGACGGCGACGCGTGAGGAGACCCTGGGCACGGGTCTGCAGGGAACCGATGCTCATATGATCACCCGGGCCGCGCATGTCGCGGCCCGGGGGGTGACCTATGTTGCGATGGCGCTGCTGCTGGCGCTGGCCGGGGCCACGGTGCTGGATGTGGTCGGGCGCACGCTGTTCGGTTCTTTCTCGGTGCGCGGCATGTACGAGATGACCGAGCTGGTCATGTCGGTGATCGTGGCGATGATCGTCGCGCCGGTGTTCCTGACCCAGCGCAACCTGACGATGGATCTGCTGCTGTCGCGCATGGGCGACCGGGCGGTGATCGGTCTGATCTCTGCCGTGGTGGAGACCGGGTTCCTCGCGCTGGTGTCGCGTCAGCTCTATCTCAAGGCGGTCGACGCCTCGGAATTCCACGAAACCACCAGCCTGCTGCAGGTGCCGACCGCGCCGTTCTGGTTTGCCGCCAGCCTGGCGATCGGCTTTGCCGGGGTGGCGCTGCTGTGGCAGACGCTGTCGCGCCTGGGCACGATTATCCGCGCGCCGCGCGCCGCTGCGGTCCGGGCGCTGCTGTCGCTGGGCGCGGTGGCGCTGGTCTTCGCCGGCTTGCTGTGGTGGGTCGGCACGGCCGAGATCAGCTCCGGCTGGCGGGCAGGGGCGGCCTTTGTCGCGCTCTATATCCTGATCCTGGCCGGTCTGCCGATCGGCGTGGCGCTCTGCCTGACTGGCTTCGGCTTTCTCTATGTGGTGATCGGCCCGCGGCAGGCCTATGGCATCGTCGAAAGCGAGACGGTACGGGCGTTTTCCTCCACCAGCCTGTCGGCGATCCCGCTGTTCCTGCTGATGGGCTCCTTCGCGGTGCGCGCCGGGATGGCCAAGGATATCTTTCGCGCCGCCACCGCGCTGACCGGCGGCATTCGCGGCGGTCTGCCGATCGCCAGCGTGCTGGGCTGCGCTGCCTTCGGGGCGATCTCCGGCTCCTCCATCGCCACCACGGCGACCTTCGGCAAGGTGGCCTTCACCGAGATGCGCGACCGCCACTACAGCCCGTCGCTCGCCACCGGCACATTGGCCGCGGGCGGTACGCTGGGGGCGCTGATCCCGCCGTCGGTGGTTCTGATCATCTATTGCGTTCTGGTCGAGGTCTCGATCCAGAAGGCCTTTATCGCCGCGTTGATCCCCGGCCTGCTGGCGATGACCCTCTATCTGGTGGCGATCATGGTGCAGGTGCGGGTCTGGCCGCAGGTCGCGCCGAAACCCACCGGGTTCGACCTGCGCGAACTGCTGCGGGCGGGGCTCGCGGCCTGGCGGCCGGTGCTGCTGTTCACGCTGGTGCTGTCGGGGCTCTATGGCGGGGTGTTCACCACCCAGGAGGCCGCCGCGGTCGGCGCGATCCTGTCGCTGCTCTTCGCCGCGATGAGCCCGGGGTTCAATGTCAGGGCGCTGCTCGAATGCTTTGCCGAGGCCGCCTTCAATGCCGCCGTCATCTATGTGGTGGTGGCCGGCGCCAATGTCTTCGCCGCCTTCCTCACCCTGTCCGACATCACCTCGACCATCCTGTCGATCGTCGATGTCGCGGCGACGCCGCATTGGATCATCCTGCTGGTGATCATGATCATGTATCTGGTGCTGGGCAGCGTGTTCGACACCGTCGCGGCGGTTCTGGTGACGGCGCCCTTCATCATCCCGCTGATCTCGGCCATGGGCTATGACCTGATCTGGTGGGGGATCGTCACCCTGTCGCTGGTCGAGATCGGGATGATCACGCCGCCGATCGGGATGAATGTCTTCGTGATGCGCTCGGTCATCTCCAATGAGGTGGCGCTGAGCACCGTGTTCCGCGGGATCGTGCCGTTTCTGGTCGCCGACCTCGGGCGGCTGGCGCTGCTGGTGCTGTTCCCGATCCTCACCCTCTGGCTGCCGGGATTGATGTGATGATGGCTGACAACGAAAACCGGCTGGCGCTGATCGTCGGCGCCGGCAACGGCATCGGCGCGGCGACCGCGCGGCGGCTGGCGCGCGACGGTCTGCGCCTGGCGCTGGCCGACCGCGACGGCGCCGCCGTCGACCGGCTGGCCGAGGAACTGGGCGCTGACGCCTTCACCGTCGACATCGCCGATCCCGAGGCGGTGACTGCCCTGTTCGACGCGGTCGAAGACCGCTGCGGCGCGGTCAACGTGCTGGTCAACACTGCGGCGATCTCGCCGATGGCCGAGGATGGCGGCCAGCTGACCATCGTCCGGACCGGGGTCGACCTGATGCGGCAGGTGATCGAGATCAACACGCTGGGCACCATGTATCTGGGCCGCGAATTCGCGCTGAGGGCCGAGCGTGCCGGGCCGCAGGGGCGGGTGGTTCTGCTGTCTTCCTCGGCGGCGCAGCTTGGCGGGCACAAGTCCGCGGTGGCCTATATCGCCTCGAAGGGCGCGGTGCTGAGCTTCGGCAAGGGGCTGGCGCGCGAGCTGGCGCCGCTGGGGGTGACGGTGAACTGTGTCGCGCCGGGGCTGATCGACACGCCGATGTTTCGCGGCGCGGTCCGGCCCGACCAGGATGCCGTGGCCGCCCGTGCGGTGCCGCTGGGCCGGATCGGCGGCGCCGAGGAGGTGGCCGACGCCATTGCCTATCTGGTCTCGCCCAACGCCGCCTATGTCACCGGCACCACGCTGGACGTGAACGGCGGCTATTACATGCGCTGAGCCGGCGCGGGAGGAGGACATCATGAAGATCTGGCATCAGTCGAGCGTCGATCTCGACAACTATCCGCTCTATCGCGCCTCGATGCAGTGCCATTATCAGGCGGTGCTGCCGCCGGGCACCGAGATGCATTTCGTCGGCGTCCCGGTCGCGACCTGGGCCGGGCTGTCGCCCAGCGATTTCATCGCCTCGCCCTACCTGTACCAGAAGGCGCTGGCCGGGTTGATGACCGCCCATTGCCACCGGGCCGAGGCCGAGGGTTTCGACGCCTTCGTGATCGGCAGCTATACCGCGCCCTTCCTGCGCGAATGCCGGTCGCTGGTCGATATCCCGGTGATCTCGATGCCCGAGGCGACGCTGCTGGTCGGCTGTTCGATGGCGCAGAAGATCGGGTTGGTCACGCTGAACGATGAAAACCTGTGGTTCCTGACCTCGATGATCTCGTCCAACAAGCTGGACGGCCGGGTCGCGGGGATCGAGGTGGTGACACCGGCGCTGAACGAACGCGAGATGGAGGACGCCTTCGTCAACCCCGAGGTCTATACCGGCCACTTCCGCCGCGCCGCCGAGAAGCTGATCGCGCAGGGCGCCGATCTGATCGTGCCGGCCGAGGGGCTGGTGGCCGAGGTGGTCCATAACGCCGGCCTGCGCGAGATCGACGGCGTCTGCGTCATGGACGGGGTCGGCGTGCCGCTGGTCTATGCCGAGATGCTGGGCCGTCTCTATCGCCGCACCGGGCTGCACGCGGGTCGGCGCTGGCACTATGTCAAACCCTCGGCCGAGGCGCTGGCGCTGTTTCCGCCCTCGGCCGGCTGATCAACCCGCTTCCAGCGCCGCGACATCGGCGCCGGCGGCGTCGCAGCAGCAGCGGAGCGCGTCCAGATGGCGGTCCGCCGCCTCTGCCGGCGTCATCGCGCTGCGGAAGAAGATGATATTGATCGCGCCCAGCAGCAGGCCGCCGGCCTTGACCGGCAGGGCGATGGCGCTGATCTGATCCTCGGTCTGCCCGACCGACGAGGCATAGCCCTGCTGCCGCACGGTCTCGACGATCTGCGTCAGCCAGTAGGGGTTGGCCAGATCCTGCGCCTCGTCGCTGGCGCTGTCGCTGAGGATCGCCTTCACCTGGGTGATCTGCGCCGGCGACATCTCGGACAGGAGGGTCTTGCCCAGGGCCGAACGCGTCAGCGACCGTTCGCGCCCCACCATGCGGCTGTGCACCGACATCGGGCTGATCTTGTGGGTGGAATGGCGGATCCGTACCGCGCCCAGGTTGAAACTGGCGAAATCCGACGGCCAGAGGATCTTGCGGGTCAGGGTCTTCATGTGCGGCGCCAGCGTCTGGGCAACGATGTCGTCCTCGCGCAGCCCTTCGCCCAATTGGCGCACCTTGTAGGTCAGCGCCACCTTGCCGTCGTCCTCGCGCCGCAGCACATAGCCCAGCCCGATCAACGTCTCGATGATCCGATAGAGCGAACTGCGCTGAATCCCGGTCTGCGCGCTCAGCTCGCCGACGGTGGCCCAGCCGATATATCCCAG
>JBFXGQ010000113.1:0-9843 GCA_050177915.1 Pseudodonghicola sp.
GTGTCGATGGCCGCCCGGGGCAGCGCAAGGCGATGCTGATCGCGGCCTCCTATGTGTTTTACGGCGCCTGGGACGTCCGCTTCCTGCTGCTGATGGCCGGGGTTTCGGCGGTGGCCTGGCTGACCGGCATCGGGCTGGGAACCGGCTGGGCCGGTCCGGGGCGGCGCGCCCGCCGCTGGGTCATCGGGCTGACCGTCGCGCTGCTGCTCGGCGCGCTCGGCTTTTTCAAATATGCGGATTTCTTCGTGCTGTCGCTGGCGCAGCTCATGGCCAACCTGGGGCTTGAGCGCGATATGGTCTGGGTCGGGGTGGTGCTGCCGGTGGGCATATCCTTCTATGTGTTCCAGGCGATCAGCTATGTGGTGGACGTGGCGCGTCAGGATGTGGCGGCGCGCCGCAACCCGGCGGATGTGGCGCTCTATATCTCCTTCTTCCCGCAGCTGGTTGCAGGCCCGATTGTGCGGGCGCGCGATTTCCTGCCGCAGATCGACGCCCCCCATCCGCCCGACGCCGCCGACCGGGGCGAGGCGGTGCTGCTGATCCTGACCGGCCTGCTGAAGAAGCTGGTGATCGCCAATTATCTCGGGGTCCTGCAGGTCGACCCGACCTTCGCGGCGCCGTTGCAGACAGATCGGCTGACGCTCTGGCTGGCGCTGGTGGGCTATGGCATCCAGATCTACTGCGATTTTTCGGGCTATTCGGATATCGCCATCGGCGTGGCGCTGCTGCTGGGTTATCGGTTCCGGCGCAATTTCGATCAGCCCTTCCGGTCGACCTCGGTCAAGGAGTTCTGGCGCCGCTGGCATATCTCGCTGTCCACCTATATCCGCGACTACCTCTATATCCCGCTGGGCGGCAGCCACGGCGGGCTGGGGCGGCAGGTGCTGGTGGTGATCACCTGCTTTACCCTGTCGGGCTTCTGGCACGGCGCAGCCTGGACCTTCGTGCTCTGGGGCGCGCTGCACGGGGTGGCGCTGGCGACCGAACGGGTGATGCTGGCGCGCGGGGTGCAATTGCCGACGCTGCCGGCCTATGGTCTGACCTTGCTGGTGATCACGCTGCTCTGGATCCTGTTCCGATCCCCGGACATGGCCAGCGCAGGGGTCTATCTGCAAGCGCTCCTCGGACCGGAGGGAGACCGGCCGGGGCCGACGATCCTGCCGGCGCTCTGGGGTCTGGTCGCCTGCGGGCTGGCGCTGAACTGGCTGCCGCTGCGCCTGCGGACGCAGGCGGTGGGCCTGCTGGCCTGGCTGCCGGCGCCGCTGCAGGCGGTGGTGCTGGGCCTGGGCGTCGTGCTGACCTTCGCCCTGGCGCAGGAGGGCACCTCTCCCTTCATCTATTTCCAGTTCTGAGGAGGATGGGATGCGCCGCGAAATGACCACCTTCACCGTGACGATCTGGCTGCTGTTGGGGCTGGCCTGGCTGCTGTCGGGGGACAGGTTCCTGGACTGGGCCTATCAGATGCCCGACATCGGGCCGCTGGACGATTGGCTGCTGGCGGCGCTCAGCTGGCTGGACGATCGGCGTGCGGCGCTGGGGCTCGGCGATCCCTTCGGCGCGCTGCGCGGCTGGCTGCACCGGATCACCGGGCTGGGCTGAGGGAAGGAGCGGGATGTGCCGCCTGCCGGAAAGGGAACAAGGATCATGACGACAAGACCCCGATCGCGCCGCATGTTTTTGGGAACCGCGCTGGCGGCCGCCGCCGCCGGGGCGCTGCCGGCCATGGCGATGGCCTCGGCCCCTTCCGTGGCGACACCGCCCGATCCCGCCTTGCGCTATCTTGAGGCGGTGATGCCGCGACCCGGCACCCCCTATGTCGCCCCCTCCGATCTGTATCCGGCCTATAGCCACGCAGTCTATGTCAACGCGGCGCTGTCGGGTCCACAGGCCCAGAAGATGTGGGTGATCGCCCGCGCCCCGCAGGGGGGCTGGTCGCTGCTGGCCGATGCGACCGACGATGCGGCGACGGGGGCGTCCTGGCCGGTCTCCACCGGGCGCAAATATCCCGGAGACAGCCGGTCGGGCCCGACGCCGCTCGGTCTGTTCAACATCGACGACCGGCGCCACCGCCCCGGCTGGGGCTCTCCGGGGATGTATAACGCGCTCTATATCGACCTGCATTACAGCAGCGGCCGCGCCTCGGGCGTCGCCATCCACGGCACCACGCAGGGGCAATACGGCAAGCTGGGCCGCGCCGACAGCCACGGCTGCGTGCGGATGCGGCAAAGCCAGGCCGATCTGATCTGGTCGCTGCTGCATCCGCAGGGGCGGCGCGGCCCGGCCTCGCCGCTCTGGGGCGAGATCCCGCGCTATTTCACCTCGGCCGTGGGGCAGGGGATGACCGCGCGACGCGGCTATGTGCGCGACGGCTCCTTGCTGCACGACGCCTCCGGCCGGCTGCTGACCCGAGACGGCTATCGTATGGTCTTCGTGTTCTTCTGGGACGGGGCGTGAGCGGCGCACGCGGCGTCATCCTGGCGCTGCTGCTGGGGGTGGCGCTGGCCGCCGACGCGGCCCGGGCGCAGGAGCTGGTCGTCTCCTTCGGGGGCGATGTGAACTTCGCCCGGTCGCGCCAGAGCCCGTTGCCCGATCAGATCCACAAATTCGGTGCGCTGGCGATCGAGACGGCCACCGCAGCACTGAGCCGCTACTGGACCTCGGATCTCAATCTCGTCAACGTCGAGACCGTGGTGTCCGAGCGCGACAGCGCCGGCCCCCCGGGCAAGGCCTTCGTCTTTCGCAGCCACCCCGAGAGCTTTCGCCATCTGATGGATCTGGGGGTGAACGGGTTTTCGCTGGCCAACAATCACGCCTTCGACCACGGCTGGCGCGGCCTGCAGGATACGCTGGCCTTTTTCGAGGCGGAGCGGCGGGAGCGACCCGATCCGATCCTGTTTTCCGGCATCGGCCGCGGTCGCGCCGCCTTTCGCCCGGCGGTAGAGAGCTTCAACGGCGTGCGGGTGGCCTTCGCCTCCGCCTCGTTCGGATCGGGCGCCTTCCGGCCCCTGGGCGACAACATCGGCATGAACTACGTGACCGTGCCAGGGGACTTCACCGCGGTGCTGCGCGGTCTGAGAGAGGCAAGCGCCGATATCCGTATCCTGTCGCTGCATTACGGGACCGAGAACATGATCCGGCTGAACCCGGAGCAGCGGGCCATGTTTCGCCGCGGCATCGAGGAAGCCGGGGTCAATCTGGTGATCGGTCATCATCCCCATGTGGTGCGCGCTGTCGAGGCCGCCCCCGACAAGGGGCGGGCGATCTTCTATTCGATGGGCAATCTCCTTTTCATCGGCGGAGCCGAGAAGGACAGCGCGCCGCTGGGGCAGGACTACGGGCTGCTCGGGCGCGCCTATTTCCAGCGAAACGGGGGCGGGAACTGGCAGATCGCGGCGCTGGAGGCAGCCCCCATGCGCAGTGTGCATCTTGCGCCAGTCCCGGTTCGGGGCGACAGGCTGCGGCAGACGATCGACCATCTGAACCTGCTCTCCGCCCAGTCGGTCGGCGAGGCGGCGGTGACATTCACCGCCTCGCCCCTGGCCGATCAACCGACCGGGCTGGCCTGTTTCGGCGACCGCTGGGGGCCGCGGGCGACAACACTGTGCTGCGCCCGCCTGGCCGGTCCGAAGCCACAATGCGATCTGCCCGATCCCATGGGAGACTAAGGTGGTGCGCGACAGGCGCACCGAAGGCTCGCAGATGCCGCAACTGCATGGTCAACTCCGTCGGGCTGAAGGTTTCCGACGCCCGACGGTCGAGGGGAAAACCCTATCGCAGGTCACAATTCCTGGCATCACGGGGCGCGACCTCATGCGGACGGCATTCTCGATCCGCCACAGCCCAGGTCGGCTCACGCCAGAACATGATCGCCTCAAGGAGATCACCGCCACGCCCAGGGAGGTCACCACCTCCTGAGTTGGTTTGTGGCCCGTGACCAGTTTGAGCTGATGCCGGTTTCGTGGACACGAAGATAAGATCGTGACCAAGGAACTGGAGAGTGGATATGACGAGACGGAAGTTCAGCCGTGAATTCAAGATCGAGGCCGTAAGGCTGGTGACGGACCGTGGCGTTGCGGTGGCTCAGGCCGCGCGTGACCTTGATGTGGCCGAGAGCGTGCTGGGCCGCTGGATGCGGGAACTGACCGTGATACCGGGCACGGCGTTTCCCGGGAACGGGCAGATGCGGGCCGATCTGGCCGAGATTGCAGCGTTGAAGAAAGAGGTCGCGCGGCTGCGTGCAGAGCGTGACATCCTGAAGAAAGCAGCGGCTTTTTTCGCGCGCGAGGCGACATGAGGTTCGCCTTTATCGCCAAGCACCGCCACATCTGGCCCGTCAGCTGGCTTTGCGACGTGCTGGACGTGTCGCGATCGGGCTTCCACGCCTGGCTGAACCGCCCGACCAGCGCCCGTGAGATCCATGATGCCAAGCTCGTCACGGCGATCGAGACGAGCCTCAAGGCCAGCGACCGGACCTATGGCGCCCGCCGCGTCTGGCGCGATGTTCTGGAAGACGGGCTGGCCTGCGGGCTTCACCGGATCGAACGGCTGATGCGGATCAATGCCTTGCGGGCACGCCCCAAACGCCGTGGAAAGCCGAAGGACGATGGCGAACGGTCGGTCATCGCCGACAACATCCTCGACCGGGACTTCCAGGCCGAGCGGCCAAACCAGAAGTGGCTGGCCGACTTCACCTACATCTGGACTGCGGAAGGCTGGCTGTATGTCGCCGTCGTCCTGGACCTGTTTTCGCGGCGCGTCGTGGGCTGGTCGATGAAGGCGGAACGGGACGCGTCACTGGTCATGGATGCGCTGATGATGGCGGTCTGGCGACGCGGCAGGGCTGACGCGCTGCTTCATCATTCGGACCAGGGCTCGCAATACACAAGCGAGCAGTTTCAACGGCTTCTGGGGGATAACGGCATCACCTGTTCCATGAGCCGAGCCGGCAATGTGTGGGACAACTCGGCGATGGAAAGCTTCTTCTCATCGCTGAAGACCGAACGCACAGCCCGCAAGGTCCACCGAACCCGCGACGAGGCGCGCGCCGATGTCTTCGACTACATCGAGCGCTTCTACAACCCGCGCAGAAGGCATTCGAAACTGGGCTACATTAGCCCCATGGAGTTCGAGGCCCGCGCCATGCCAGCTTAACCTGATGTCCACGAAACCGGCAGCGGCTCAGATTCTCGGGCTCCCGTATTGGCGTACGCCAATATAGGGTGCCTAAGGGGAGCGTGGAATAGACTAACTAGGGGGCCCTTTGTAACGCTTACGTCAGAAATTCGTCTTGAACCCGTTTTCTTCGTAGAATGCCTTGAGTTCGGTGAAACACTCCTCGACGCGGCGGTTCGTTTCGTCCCAGTCATGTTCCAGCATGGCCTGGGCGGGATCTTCCCAGTCCTCGGTCACGTCCTGATAAGGCAGGTTGTAGAGCTGTGCGAATTCCGTCAGGCGGGAATCGTAGACATAGTAGTAGCAGGGCTTGCCCTGCAGCAGCGCGACCATGTTGCCATGGAAGCGGAAGCCGATGATCGTGTCGAGATCGCGCACCTTGGCGAGCCATTCCTCGATGCTCTTCACACTCACCATATGCGCCATCAACTTCTCCGGAGAGATGAGCTCTTCGGCCTTGATGCGCGAAAGCACTTCGGCGGCGGCGGTGCGACGGTCCTCGAAGGCCAGGTCGTGATCGGCAATGTCGTATTCAAGCAGGACACCCTGTTCGAAGATCGAGATATTGGCCGCGTTCTTCATGGCCCAGTTGATGGCCGCGCCATGCTTCGCGCGGGCTTCGGAGGGGCTGTGGCAGAAGATGTTCTTCGTCAGCCCGGAATGGATGGACACCCCCACGGAGCGTTCCGGCAGGCGCAGCATCTCCGGAACCCTGACCGGGGCAGGTTTCAATGTGTAGAAGAGCGACGGGCATCCGGTGATGCGGATATTCTTGCCGCCCAGGCGGTCCACGACCTCTGCGCTGAACTGGCCGCGGACCGAGATGCTCTTGGATTTCTCGTTCAGACGGGCAATGAACTCGCGGGCCAGCGGCACATCGTCGATGAATGTCGGATCCGGAAGCGGGTTCTGCGCACCAAGCCCCACGATCGCGGTCGGGGCGTCGATGCTGTCGAGGGTTTTGTTGGCCGCTTCGAAGTCGAAGTTCTTGTGCAGATAGGTCGAGCCGCGCACGATGGCCCGGTCGGCCGGCCCCGAAAGCTCCCAACCGAAACCGACCCGTCGCGTTTCATCAAGATCAAGTTCGCGCAGAATGGCTGCACAGACCAGCATGTCGCCGTAATTCGGCTTCCATGCCGAGTCCCGCATGCTGGCCCACGTCGTCAGGTTGCCTTGGTCCGAGTGGTTGAAATGGACAAGCGCGGTTACCATGGCAGGCCCTTTTTGCTGATCGATAGCTCGTGTGCCTATAGTGCAGATTGCATTTCGTTAAAAGCAGCGTCTGATCCAGGAACTTGAACCGATGCGGTGAATGCCTCCTGCCAACGGCGTCTTGTGTTCCGCGACGGCTCTGTCGGAACCGCTTTGGGAGGGCAGATCGATCACGACGAAGATCAGCGTGCCGGCGATCGACGTGGCAAAAGGCGGCTTTCAAGTTGGCACGGTCGGTCCGGATGGGGCGGTTCAATACAGCCGCGCTTGCTCGGACGCGGATGGCCGCGCCGCTGGCGGAGTAACCCGCCTGCAGTGTGGCAATGAAGGTCCCATCACCGGGGCCCTGTGGCCCATCGCCAGGGGTACGAAGGGCGGTGTGTGAGCACCGTTCTCGATGCCTCGAATGACCGCTTCATTCTGTCTCCGCCAGTGCTGCAGTGGCACCGCGGCGGTCGGCGTCATTGCGTTGCATATTCGCTGTAGACATCGATCCGCCCCATGCAACGGGGGCCGAAATCAAGCGGCGTCGAATGAGACGGTGGGCCCGGTGCTGCCCGTCGCGAGGTCTTCGTCCTGCCAGATGGAGCCGAGGCCCGTCAGCCGTCAGGTCGGACCAGTCAGATCTGGCGGCCCAGCCGGCTGCAGGCCGGGACGACGGCACCGGCAGGGCGCCGGTGCCGGACACACCTGCCGCATCAGGCGAAAATGAACCCGAAGGAGAAATTGTCCTGGCTCAGGTCGGCCGCCGCGATCCCGGTCAGGTGGATCGTGCCGCCGCTGTAGCTCACCACCGCACCGGCGCCGGAGGTGCGGATCGTCAGATCGTCGAAACTGTCGACCGTGCCGCTGAAGGTCATGACATCGGTGCCGATCTGGAAGTCGCTGATCGTGTCGCGGCCATCGCCGGCCATGAAGATGAAGCGGTCCGCGCCGACGCCGCCGGTCAGGATGTCGGCGCCGCGTTTGCCATAGAGCTCGTCGGCCCCGGCACCGCCGTCGAGCGTGTCGTTGCCGGCATCGCCGACCAGCCGGTCGTCGCCCTTGCCGCCCGACAGGATGTCGTCGCCGGCATCGCCGAACAGCAGGTCGTTGCCCGCGCCGCCTTCGATGTTGTCATCGCCGCGGCCGCCTTCCAGGTTGTCGTTGCCGGCATTGCCGCGGATGTCGTCGTTGCCGTCGTCTCCCCGGATCAGGTCGTTGCCGTCGTCGCCGCCCAGCCGGTCGTCGCCGTCGCCGCCGCTCAGGACATCGTCGCCGTCGTCGCCGAACAGCGTGTCGTTATCGGCGCCGCCGGCCATCTTGTCGTTGCCCTCGCCGCCCTCCATGTGGTCGTCGCCGGCCTGGCCGAACATGGTGTCGTCGCCGGTCCCGCCGAAGGCATAGTCGGCGCCGTCGCCGCCCTCGATCCGGTCATCGCCGGCGTCGCCATAGAGAACCTCCCGGCCGGTGCCGCCGCGCAGCTGGTCGTTGCCGTCGCCGCCGCGCAGTTCGTCGCTGCCGGCATCGCCTGAGATCCGGTCGTGGCCGTCGCCGCCGGATATCGCATCCGCGCCGTTGTCGCCGAACAGCAGGTCGTTGCCGGTGCCGCCGTCGATGCGGTCGTCGCCGGCCCCGCCCTCGGCGGTGTCCCGGCCGGCGCCGCCGCGGATGACGTCGTTGCCGGCCTCGCCGAACAGCTTGTCGGCGCCACCGCCGCCGATGAGGGTGTCGCGGCCGGTGCCGCCGCGCAGGTCGTCATTGCCGGCGCCGCCGTCGAGCCGGTCGTTGCCGGCCTCGCCCAGCAGGATGTCGTTGCCGCCATAGCCGAACAGCCGGTCGTTGCCGTCGCCGGCGGCGACCCGGTCGGCGAATGTGGCGCTGCCGTGGACCGTGTCGTCGCCGATCAGCGGCAGGGCATTGACCGCGATGCGGGTGTCCGTGCTGTAGGTATCGACCGGCGGCAGCCCGAGATCCGTGATCTGCGCCGCGATCAACTGCGACGTGTTCGTCCTCAGGGCATAGAGAACGGTGTCGATTGAACGTTCCTGCAGCGTGCCGCTGGTCTGTACGATCACGGTGTCGAACCAATCGGCGCCAGAGACCGTATAGGTATCGGCCAGGGTCGCCGGATACATCTGTTCGATCATGGCGGTGGACCATTCGGCCATGAGCGCGATCTGCACCAGCCGGAACAGCGTGAGGTCATGGTCGATGGTCAGCGCGGCCGGATCGAAGGGGCTGAGGCCGGTGTCGGAGGAGGTGAGGGTCAGGCCGACGCTGGCCTCGTCAAATACGCGAATGGTGGTCAAATGGGCCACTCCCGAAAACATGTTGCGTTAAAAAATTTATGAATTCTGAAATCTACAGATAGAGCCTGGGGTGCGGCGCGTCCACGAATTTTCGGATCGCGCTGCAGACCGGGCGGGGGAGCATGCGGGCGCAGCCGGTCGCCGGGGGCGTCAAAGCGCCCGGCGGGGAGCGCCAAACAAAACGGCCCGGACCATTGGTCCGGGCCGTTTGCGTTTCTGTCGGCAGGTCGGCCTCAGCTCAGGCCGATCAGCCCCATCTGCTCCAGCTTCAGCAGAACCTGATGGGCGCAGTTGTCCACGTCCACGGTCTCGGTCTCAAGCCGCAGCTCGGGGCGCTCGGGCACGTCATAGGGGTCGGAGATCCCGGTGAACTCCTTGATCTTGCCTTCGCGCGCCAGCTTGTAGAGCCCCTTGCGGTCGCGGCGTTCGCATTCCTCGATCGAGGTCGCCACATGCACCTCGACAAAGGCGCCATAGGCCTCGACATCCTCGCGCACGGCGCGGCGGGTGGTGGCATAGGGCGCGATCGGCGCGCAGATGGCGATGCCGCCGTTCTTGGTGATCTCAGAGGCGACATAGCCGATGCGGCGGATGTTCAGGTCGCGGTGCTCTTTCGAGAAGCCGAGTTCCGAGCTGAGGTTCTTGCGCACGATGTCGCCGTCCAGCAGCGTCACCGGGCGGCCGCCCATCTCCATCAGCTTGACCATCAGCGCATTGGCGATGGTCGATTTGCCCGAACCGGAGAAGCCGGTGAAGAACACGGTGAAGCCCTGTTTCGACCGCGGCGGCTTGGTCTTGCGCAGCTCGGTCACCACCTCGGGGAAGGAGAACCATTCGGGGATCTCCAGCCCTTCGGCCAGACGGCGGCGCAGTTCGGTGCCCGAGATGTTCAGGATCGTGACCTTATCCTTGTCCTCGATCTCGTCCATCGGCTCGTATTGCGCGCGTTCCTGCACCCAGACCATGTGCTTGAAGTCGACCATTTCGACGCCGATCTCGTCCTGATACTGGCGGAACAGCTCCTGGGCGTCGTAGGGGCCGTAGAAATCCTCGCCGGCCGAGTTCTTGCCGGGGCCGGCGTGGTCGCGGCCGACGATGAAGTGGGTGCAGCCGTGGTTCTTGCGGATCAGCCCGTGCCAGACCGCCTCGCGCGGGCCGGCCATGCGCA
>JBFXGQ010000114.1:0-9830 GCA_050177915.1 Pseudodonghicola sp.
GTATCGCCCTGCGCGCCGCCGAACAGCCGGTCGGCGCCGTCGCCCCCAGCCAGCACATCCGCGCCGGCGCCGCCGAAGAACCGTTCGTCGATGGCACCGCCCTGGACGCCGTCATTGCCGGCGCCGGCGCGCACCACCCCGGCGAAGCCGTTGACATAGAGGCAGTCGGAATAGGCCGAGCCCAGCACGATCTCGATATCCGAGATCTGCTGCTGGGTGCCCCAGACGCGCATCTCCCAATAGGGCAGGTAGCCGGCGGATCCGGTCAGGGTGACGCCGGCGTCATAGCCCTCCAGCGACAGCGTATCGCGCCCCGGACCGCCCTGGATGACGTAATCGTCGTCATCGACGTAAAAGATATCCCGGCCGGCGCCGCCATAGAAATTGTCATGGCCAAGGCCGCCGGTCAGCAGATCGTCGCCCTTGTTGCCGATCAGCATGTCGTCATCCTGACCGCCGAACAGCATATCATTGCCGGGCCCGCCGTAGATCTGATCCTGACCCAGGCCGCCGCGGGCGATATCGTCGCCGGGCCCGCCCTCCAGAATGTCGTGACCGCCCCTGCCAAGGACGATGTCATTGCCGCCGCCGCCCTCGAACCAGTCGCTGAACTCCGACCCGATGGCGACGTCATCGGCGGCGGTCACAAGGTCGATCAGCGGCTGGACATCGCCACCGGCGACGGCGATGGCGAGCAGGGTGAAATAGGCGGTCGCATCCCAGTCCGCCTGGGAAAACACCGCCTGAACCGTGCCGGAGGCCGAGAGCGTCAGCCCCTCGATCGCCCCCGAGGGGAAGCCGCCGGGATAGGAAAACACACCCTCGTAGACCGCTTTTCGGTCATTGGGCACATCCTCGATCACGATCCGCGTCGCGGTGGCCGAGGTTATCGTCCCCAGAAAGAACAGGTTCTGCGCCTGAAACGGAACATAGGACACCACACGCATCGGTCATCTCCTCCCTGATGAAACCGGCGGGCCGTGAACCGGGGTCTGCTTGCGTCCGGCCCGCGGTGATCCGCTATCTTTCCCTGCGTCGCCGGGCGGTGTCGTTGATGCGGGTCAAGGCGGGCCCCGGATCGGCCGTCTTTTCAGCTGTCGGCCCCGCGCGCGGACGCGCCCCCCGGCACCATGTCGCGCACCGTGGCGCGCAGCAGCGGCAGCAGCGCCTGCACCGCCGGCGGGGCCGAGCGGTCGCGCGCCCGGATCACCGACACGTCGCGGCTGATCGGCGGACCGCCCAGCGGCCGCACCGCAACCGCCGCGCCGCGCAGCGCCGCCTGCGAATAGGCCGGCAGCACCGACAGGCATTGCCCGGCCTCGACCAGCGCCAGAAGGGTGAAGATCTGATGCGCCTCGAATACCGGCCGCAACGGCTGGCTGGCGCTTTCGAACCCCACGTCGACCAGCAGGCGGATGCCGCTTTCCCGGGTCAGCGTCGCCACCGGCTGGTCGCGCAGGTCGCGCCAGGTCAGTGCCGCGCGCGCCGCCAGCGGATGGCGCTCGGGCAGAAAGACCATCAGGCTGTCCTGCAGGATGCTGGTGGCCTGCAACCCGTCCTCGTTGTGGTGAAACGTGCCCATGCCGATGTCGGCGCGGCCGCTGCGCACCAGATCGAGGATCAGATCGGTGCTGACGTCCGAGATCTGGATCCGCAGGTTCGGAAACTGTTCGGCCGCCGCCCGCACAAAGCGCGGCAGCGCGGTGGCGGCCAGCAGCGGCGGCGCCGCGATGCGCAGCCGGCCGGCGCGCAGCGTGGTCAGGTCGCGCACATTCGCCACCGCCCGCTCGATCGCGCCCAGCCCGCTCATCGCCGAGGCGGCAAAGGCGCGGCCGGCCTCGGTCAGATCGACCCGCCGGGTGGTGCGGTCGAACAGCCGCGCGCCCAGACCCTCCTCAAGATCGCGGATCGCCTGCGACAGCGCCGGCTGGGTGGTGTTCATCCGCTCCGCCGCGCGGGAGAAATTGCCGTGTTCGACCACGGCCTGAAAGATCTCGATCTGGCGCAGGCTGGGCTTCATGGCTCACTCATTAGCTATAGCTTATCAATTTATAGAATAATTCAGAGTTACGGTATGAAAATCTTTCCGGCACGCTGAGGTCCGAAACAGCGGAGCATTTGGCGTGGACGGCGGAACGGAACGCAGGGCAGGGCGATGGATCGGCGCGGCGATGACCCGGCGCGAGGATCTGGCGCTGACCACCGGGCGCGGCCGCTTCGTCGACGACATCCAGCCCGAGGGCTGCCTCTACCTCGAGGTCTTCCGCAGCCCGGTCGCCGCCGGCACCATCACCGAGCTGAACCTGGAGGACGCCCGCGCCGCCGAAGGGGTGGTCGCCGTCTTCGGCCGCGACGATCTGCAGATCTGCGGCGAGGCGGCGGTCAACATGCTGATCGAGGGCGCCGCGCGCCAGCCGCTTTCGGTGCTGGCGGGTCCCCGCGTCGCCCATCTGGGCCAGCCGGTGGCCGCCGTCGTCGCCACCTCCCGCGCGCTGGCGCGCGACGCGGCGGAGCTGATCTGGGTCGAGATCGACGAAGACAGCCCCAGCGCCGCGCCGATCCCCACCGCCCGCTGGCGGCAGGGCGATGCGGCCGCGGCGATGACGCGGGCGCCGCTCAGGGTGCCGGCGCGGATGGATCACGCCCTGCTGGCGCCGATGCCGCTGGAGCCGCGCGCGGCGCTGGCGCAGTTCGACGGCGACCGGCTGCAGGTCTTCCTGTCGACCCAGACCCCGTTTCGGGCGCGCGACGACATCGCCCGGGTGCTGGGCCTCGACAAGGCGCGGGTGCATGTCACCGCCCCGGACGTGGGCGGCGCCTTCGGCGGCAAGGCCTCGATCTACCCCGAGGATCTGATGGTCTGCTTCGCCGCGCGCGCCTTGCAGGCGCCGGTCAAATGGACCGCCCAGCGGAGCGAGGATTTCCTGGCCGCCACCCAGGGCCGCGGCGCCGCGACGGGGGCGGAGATCGCGCTGGACGGTGACGGCCGGCTGCTGGCGCTGACCGCCGATCTTGAGTTCCAGACCGGCGCCTGGATGCCCTATTCGGCCTATGCGCCGCCGCGCAACGCCGGCCGCATCCTGCCCGGACCCTATCTGGTGCCGGAGGTGGACATCCGCCTCGACATCCGGCCGACCGCGCAGGCCCCCGTCGGCATCTATCGCGGCGCCGGCCGGCCCGAGGCCACCATGCTGATGGAGCGGCTGATCGACAAGGCCGCCCGCGCGCTGGACCTCGACCCGCTGGAGCTGCGCCGGCGCAACCTGATCCCCGCCGCCGCGATGCCCTACCGAACGCCCACCGGCGAGACCTTCGATTCCGGCGATTTCGCCGGGCTGCTCGACCGGCTGGAGGAGGTCACCGGCTATGCCGATCTGCGCAAGCGCCAGATCGAGCGCCGCGCCGTGGGCGAGGTCTGCGGCCTGGGGATCGCGCTCTATGTCGAACCCTGCGGCCAGGGCTGGGAGACGGCGCGCGTCGCGCTGCGGCCCGATGGCCGCTTTCGCGCCGATACCGGCTCCTCGGCGCAGGGGCAGGGGCGCGAGACCGCCTTCGCCCAGATCGTGGCGGAGGCCATGGGCTGCGCGCCGGACCGGGTGCAGGTGGCCGAGGGCGATACCGGCAATCTGGCCAATGGCATCGGCGCGCTGGCCAGCCGCTCCACCGCCATCGGCGGCAGCGCCATGCAGCTGGCCTGCGAGAGGCTGAGGACGGAGCTGCGCGGCGCCCTGGCCCGGCTGCAGGGCGTGACGGAGGCGGAGATACAGCCCTTCGACGGCGGGCTGACCGTTACGGGCCGTCCGATGGACTGGGCCGCGATCGCGCAGGCGCTGGACGCCGCCGGCCTGCTGCCCGGTCCGGCGGAGGAGACCTATACCGCGCCGGCAGAGGCCTGGGCCAGCGGCGCGGTTCTGGCCGAGGTGGCGATCGACCCCGACACCGGCGTGCCCGGGATCGAGCGCATCACCTGGGTCGACGACGCCGGCCGGGTGATCAACCCGCTGCTGGTCGAGGGCCAGCTGATCGGCGGCATGGCGCAGGGGCTGGGCCACGCGCTTATGGAGCGGGTGGTCTATGACGACGACGGCCAGCTGCTGACCGGATCGTTGATGGATTACGCGGTGCCGCGCGCCAGCGACATGCCGCGCGCCATCCGGCTGGAGAAACGCGCCACCCGCTCTCCCGCCAACGTGCTGGGCGCCAAGGGGGTGGGCGAGGCCGGCTGCATCGCCGTGCCGCCCGCCATCGTCAACGCGGTGCAGGACGCCATCGCCCCCCATAGCACACGCGAGCTGCACCCGCCGCTGACCAGCGAACGGATCTGGCGCGCGCTGAACAATCTTGAGGACCTGACATGAAATACACCCGCAAGGACGCCAAGGCCCACGCCAAGGCCACGATGACCGGTATCTGGGCCGCCGCGCTGATGCCCTTCACCGAAGACGGTGCCATCGACGAGCACGGCTTTCGCGGCAATATGGAGCACTGGATCGAGGATCTGGGCATCGAAGGCTTCTTCATCGCCGGCAAGCAGGGCGAGTTCTTTTCGATGTCGGTGGACGAGCGCAAGCGCTGCTTCGACATCGCGGTCGACGCCGCCGGCGGCCGGGCGCAGACGATCATGTCCTGTTCGGATCAGAACATGGATGTGGTGATCGACCTGGCGAAACATGCGCAGGCCTGCGGCGCCGATTACATCGTGGTGCACGCCCCGGTGCTGCATTTCCTCAAGGCGCAGGACGAAACCCTGATCCGCTATTACCAGACCATCGCCGAACAGGTCGACATCGGTATCGCGCTCTGGTCGCATCCCGACAGCGGCTATCTGATGAGCCCGCAGCTGTGCAATCGTCTGGCCGATATCGAGACCGTGGTGGCGATCAAATATTCCGTCCCGCGCGAGATGTATGTGGAGCTGACCCGGCTCGCCTCGGACCGCATCCAGGTCTCCACCTCGTCCGAGGAGGAATGGCTGGACAATATCCTGGAGCTCGACTGGCGGCTCTACCTCTGCTCCTCGCCGCCCTATCTGATCCAGACCGCCGCCGACCGGCGGATGCGCGACTATACCGACCTGGCCTTCGCCGGCCGGGCGGAGGAGGCGCGGGCGCTGCGCGACAGCCTCGACCCGGTGCGGGCGGCGCTGCGCGACACCCGGCCGCCGGAGAAACCCCATGCGCATCAGAAATACTGGCAGGACCTGCTGGGCCAGACCGGCGGCCATGTGCGTGCACCGATGCTGGAGCTGACCGAGGACGAGAAACGCGCGACCCGCGCAGCCTTCGAGAGCTGCGGACTGAAAACCGCCTGAGCGCGGCAACAACAGGAGAAGGTATATGTCACGACTGGCCGCATTCAATTTCCAGAAATGGATCGACGAGCACAAGCACCTGCTGAAACCGCCGGTGGGCAACCAGCAGATCTGGACCGACGCCGATCTGATGGTGACCGTGGTGGGCGGGCCCAACAAGCGCACCGACTACCACGACGACCCGGTCGAGGAATTCTTCTATCAGCTCAAGGGCGACATGCTGCTGAAGCTGCACGATACCGCGACCGGCGAATTCTACGACGTGCCGATCCGCGAGGGCGATATCTTCCTGCTGCCGGCGCATATGCGCCATTCGCCGCAGCGCCCGCAGGAGGGCTCGATCGGGCTGGTGATCGAACCGGCGCGGCCCGAGGGCGCGCTGGACGCGATCGAATGGTATTGCTTCGACTGTCGGGCGCTGGTGCATCGGGCCGAGCTGGATCTGGACTCCATCGTCGACGATCTGCCGCCGGTCTATGCGGCCTTCTACGCCGACGAGGCGGCGCGCACCTGCCCGAACTGCGGCACCGTCCATCCGGGCAAGGAACCGCCCGAGGGCTGGGTGCAGCTGTGATCGCGCCCCGCGCCGCCCCCGGGGGCGCGGCGCCGGGATGACCCCGCGGCCCGCGCCCCTGATATCCGCCCGTTCCACCGTGCCGGCCGCCTTGGCCCGCGCGGTTTCCGCCGTTGCGCCGGCGGCGGGCGCGGGGCCGGGCCCGCGAGATGGGGACCGCCTGAGATATTTGCACCGGGCGCCGGCTGCGGCCGGGACCCGGGGGCAGGGCGACGGCATGGCTTTACCTGCGCCCCCGTCCCGGTCCAGAAAGATGCAAATGAACATAAACAATCAAAATCAATCACAACACAGAGAGGGAACACCATGAAACTCGGAACCACCCTGAAGCTCTCCGGTCTGGTCGCCGCGGCCG
The DNA here is from genome assembly GCA_050177915.1 of Pseudodonghicola sp. GTDB lineage: Bacteria > Pseudomonadota > Alphaproteobacteria > Rhodobacterales > Rhodobacteraceae > Pseudodonghicola. The sequence goes on from JBFXGQ010000114.1 coordinate 6,241, forward strand.
CGCTGGCCTGCACCGGCGCCGCCCGCGCCGAGGAGCCGGTCAAGATCGGCGTCATCACCACCCTGTCGGGGCCGGCCGGCTATCTCGGGCAGGACATCCGCGACGGCCTGCAGCTGGCGGTGGACATGGAAGGCGGCAAGCTGGGCGGCGTCCCGGTCGAGCTGCTGGTCGAGGACGACGGGCTGAAGCCCGGCAACGGCCGCCAGATCGCCGAGAAGTTCATGAACGACGAGGGTATCAAGCTGCTGACCGGCATCGTCTTCTCGAATGTCGCCGGCGCCACCGTGCCCGATATCGTCGACAATGACGCCATCTACGTCAGCCCCAACGCGGCGCCGTCGAACATGGCCGGCAAGGAGTGCAACGAGAACTATTTCGTCGTCGCCTGGCAGAACGACGCCCTGCACGAGGCCGCCGGCGCCGCCGCCAAGAAGCTGGGCTACAAGAAGGCCTTCGCGCTGGCGCCGAACTATCAGGCCGGCAAGGACGCCATCGCCGGCTTCAAGCGCACCTTCGGCGGCGAGATCGTGGGCGAGCTCTATACCCAGCTGGGCCAGACCGACTATTCCGCCGAAATGGCGCAGATCCGCGCCGCCAACCCCGAGGTGGTGTTCCAGTTCCACCCCGGCGGCATGGGCATCGCCTTTCTGCGCCAGTACCAGCAGGCCGGGCTGCAGGGGCAGATCCCGATGGTGCTGTCCGAACCCTCGACCGACGCCGTGGTGCTGAACGCGGTGGGCGAGGCCGCGGTCGGCATCACCGCCACCGCGCATTGGAACCGCGATTTCGACAATGCCGCCAACAAGGCCTTCGTCGCCGCCTGGGACGAGAAATACGACCGTCCGATCACCTATTACGCCAGCCAGGGCTATGACACCGGGCTGCTGATCGCCTCGGCGCTGAAACAGGCCGGCGGGGTCGACGATATCGACGCCCTGCGCGCGGCGCTGCGCAATGCCGATTTCGCCTCGGTCCGCGGCAAGTTCGCCTTCGGCCCCAACCAGCACCCGGTGCAGAACTGGTACCTGCTGGACATCGTCAAGGGCGAGGACGGCACCGTCGCCACCAAGACCCGCGAACTGCTGCTGGAAGATTACGGCGACGCCTATTCGGCCGACTGCAAGATGTGATCTTCTGAACTGTCCCGGGGTCCGCCCCGGGACCCGCCCCCGCGTGCGGCACGCGGGGGCCTGCTGCGCGGGATCTGCGAATGACGCTCATCATCGAACAACTTCTCAACGGGCTGCAATATGGCGTGATGCTGTTCCTGCTGGCCGCCGGGCTGACCCTGATCTTCGGGATCATGGGGGTGATCAACCTGGCGCATGGCTCGCTCTATATGGTCGGGGCCTTTGCCGGTACCTGGGTCGCGGCCGAGACCGGCAGCTTCTGGCTGGGGGTGCCGGCGGCGCTGGCCGCCGCCATGCTGACCGGCTTCGCGGTCGAGGCGGTGGTGGTGCGCCGGCTCTATTCCCGCGACCATCTGGACCAGGTGCTGGCGACCTTCTCGCTGATCCTGATCTTCAACCAGATCATCGTGCTGATCTTCGGCCGCCAGCCGGTCTTCACCCTGCTGCCCGAGGCCTTCTCGGGCTCGGTCGAGCTGTTCCCGGGGCTCTATTACCCGCCCTACCGGCTGATGATCATCGCGGTGGGACTGCTGGTGGCGGGCGGGCTCTATCTGCTGATCAATTTCACCCGCATCGGCATGCTGGTGCGCGCCGGATCGACCAACCGCGACATGGTGCGCGCGCTCGGCGTCGATATCCGGCTGCTCCATACCTTCGTCTTCGGGCTGGGGGCGATGCTGGCGGGACTGGCGGGCTATATGACCGGGCCGATCCTGGCCGTGCAGGTGGGGATGGGCGAGCAGATCCTGCTGGCCACCTTCGTGGTGGTGGTGATCGGCGGGGTGGGCTCGATCAAGGGCGCCTTCGTCGCCGGCATCGGGCTGGGCGTGGTCGACACCTGCCTGCGCGCCTTCCTGCCCGGGCTGCTGCGCGGGCTGATGCCGGCGTCGGAGGCCGACGCGCTGGGGCTCGGCATCTCCTCGATGGGGATCTACCTGCTGATGGCGATCGTGCTGCTGTTCCGGCCCAAGGGCCTGTTCGCGGTGGAGGGCTGAGACGATGCGACGATATCTTCTTCCCGCGCTGCTGCTGCTGGCCTTCCTGGCGCTGCCCGTGCTGGCCGAGGCGCTGGGGCAATCGGCGCTGCGCACCATGGGCGCACGGATCATGATCTATGCCATCGCCGCGGCCAGCCTGAACCTGATCCTGGGCTATGGCGGCATGGTCTCCTTCGGCCATGCCGCCTTCTTCGGCATCGGCAATTACGTGGTCGGCATCCTCTATCACCACTATTCCAGCGGCGAGCCGCTGTGGGGGCTGATCCCCGGCAGCAACCAGATGCTGATCACCCTGCCGGCGGCGGTGCTGGTCGCCGGGCTGATCGCGCTGGCGATCGGCGCGCTGTCGCTCAGAACCGACGGGGTGCAGTTCATCATGATCACGCTCGCCTTCGCGCAGATGCTGTTCTTCCTCTTCGTCTCGCTCAAGACCTACGGCGGCGAGGACGGCATCATCGTGCGCCGCACCAATGAGCTGCCGTTTCTCAACATGAAGGACAAGACCACGGTCTATTACGTCATCCTGGGCGTCGCGGTGATCTATTTCCTGGCGCTCTGGCGGGTGGTGAACTCCTCCTTCGGGACCATCCTGTCGGGCATCCGCCAGAACGAACGGCGGATGGCGGCGATGGGCATTTCCACCTACCGCTACAAGCTCTATGCCTTCGTGCTGGCGGGGATGAGCGCCGGGCTCGCCGGCGGGCTGATGGCGAACCTGCTGCGCTTCGCCAGCCCGGACACGCTGCACTGGACCAAGTCGGGCGAGCTGATGATCATGGTGATCCTGGGCGGCGTCGGCAGCTTCCTGGGTCCGATCCTGGGCGCCACCGCCTTCCTGACGCTGGAGAATTACCTCGCCGCCTGGACCGAACACTGGCCACTGGCGCTGGGGGTGATCCTGCTGGTGGTGGTGCTGGGCACCAAGGGCGGCATCAAGGCGCTGCTCGACCGCATTCCGGGAGGCCGGTCATGACCACGATCCTGCATGTCGAGAACCTGGTCAAACGCTTCGGCGGGCTGACCGCGACCGACCACCTGACGCTGGAGGTCAGGACCGGCGAGATCCACGCGCTGATCGGGCCGAACGGGGCGGGGAAATCTACCCTGATCAACCAGCTCTGCGGCGAGCTTGCCCCGGACGCCGGCCAGATCCATCTGGCCGGGCGCGACATCACCCATGTGCCGGCGCCCGAGCGGGTCGATCTCGGCCTTGGACGCACCTTCCAGATCACCAGCCTGCTTGAGGATTTCACCGTGCGCCAGAACGTCGGCATCGCGGTGCAGGCCCGCGACGGCGGCAACCTGCGGATCTGGGACCGCATCGCCGGCCGCCGCGCGGTCTGGGAGGAGGCGGATCGGCTGCTGGCGGACAGCGCGCTGGCCGACCGGGCGGAGACCCTGGTCGCCGACCTCTCGCATGGCGAGAAGAAGCAGCTGGAGCTGATCATAGATCGGAAGAGCA
>JBFXGQ010000115.1:0-9812 GCA_050177915.1 Pseudodonghicola sp.
GGCTGGTGCCGCCCGGCAGCGAGCTGCGCGGCGTCTGGCATCTGCTGGGCACCGATGCCGTGGGGCGGGACGTGCTGTCTCTGATCGTCGCGGGCGCCCGGCCGGCCCTGCTGGTGTCGCTCATGGCGGTGCTGCTGGGGGCCGGGTTCGGCACGCTCACCGGGCTGCTCTGCGGCTATATCGGCGGCGCGGCGCGCAGCTGGCTGCTCTATGGCACCAATATCCAGCTGTCCTTTCCGTTCTTCCTGCTGGCGGTCACCATCGTCGGCATCCTGCGCCCGTCGGTGCCGCTGGTGGTGGTGGTGATCGCGCTGGGCACCTGGGTGCCCTTCGCCCGCATCACCCTGTCGGAGACGCTGCATATCCGCGAGCAGGAATATATCGAGGCGATCGTGGTCATGCGGGGCTCGCGGCTGCGGATCGTGCTGCGCCACATCCTGCCGAACGTGCTGCCGAACATTCTGGTGCTTTTCACCTTCGCCATGGGCAACGCCATCGTGATGGAGAGCGGGCTGTCCTTCGTCGGGCTGGGGGTTCCCACCGTCACACCGACATGGGGCCGGATGCTGAGCGAGGGGCGGGACTACATGCAGACGGCCTGGTGGCTGACGCTGTTCCCCGGGGTGACGATCTTTCTGCTGGTGCTGGCAATCAACATTCTGGGCGAACGGGCCCGGGACGTGCTCGATCCGAAGCTTTCGGGTCGGTGAAATCAGAATGAATATCAACAGAGTGAGGATGCAAATGACTTTCATGATGAACAGGACGGGGATCGTTCTGGCCGGTCTGCTGGCGCTCAGCCCGGCGTTGCCGGCCCATGCCGAAGAGGTTCTGGCGCGGATCGCGCTCAGTGGCGGTCTCGACCGGATCGATCCGGGCCGCTCGGCCAACGGGACCGATCTGGCGGTGATGATGCAGATCTACGAGACGCTGCTTCAGCTCGACGCCGAGACCGGCGAGCTGAAGCCCAATCTGGCCGAGAGCTGGGAGGCGACCTCCGCCACCGTCTGGACCATCCACCTGCGCGACGGGGTGAAATTCCACGATGGCACGCCGCTCACCTCGGCAGATGTGAAATTCTCGATCGAACGCATTCTCGATCCCGCGATCACCTCGCCGCACTACTCCCAGATCTCGACGATCAAGGAGGTGCGCGCCATCGACCCGCTGACCGTGGAAATCGAGACCAAGACGCCCGATCCGGTGCTGATGCGCCGGATGCAGCCGGTGGGCGGCAGCGGCCGGGTGTTCATCATGTCGAAGGCCTGGGTCGCGGCGAAGGGCAACGACGGGGTGAACGACAACCCGATGGGTACCGGCCCCTACAAGTTCGACTCCTGGACCAAGGGCGCCTCGCTGTCGCTGCTGCGGAACGAGGATTACTGGGGCGAGAAACCGGCGGTCACCCAGGCGGTCTACAGTTTCATCCCGGAAAACTCGACCCGGGTGAACGCCCTGCTGCAGGGCGAGGTCGATCTGATCCAGCGGCTGCCCATTCCCGATGTCGAGCGGATCGAGGCCTCGGGCTCGACCCATGTCGCCGCCAGCCCGAACGGGCTCGTCCATACCATCTTGCTGGATTCCACCAAGCCGCCCTTCGATGACATCGACGTGCGCAAGGCGTTCGCCCATGCGCTCGACATGGAAGAGATCGTCGACGCCCTGCTGGGCGACTACGGCAGGTCCCTGCCGGTGCCGATGGCTCCCACCGTGGCGCAATTCGACAGCAGCATCGAACCCTACAGCTATGACCCTGCGCTGTCGGAGACGCTGCTCGACGGCAAGGCGCCGATCAAGCTGGAGACCTTCACCTCGGACGGTCGCTACGTGAACGACCGCGACTTCTATCAGGCGATCAACTATTCGCTTGGCCAGGTCGGGTTCGAGATCACGCCGCAGGTGCTGGAATGGGGGCGTCTCATCAACATGATGCAAAACCGCAGCGCCGGTCCGTTCTATGTGATCGGCTGGGATATGGCCGAGGCCGATGCCAGCAAGATCAATTCCTTCCTGCATTCGAGCTCGGCCCTGTCGATCACGCAGGATCCGGAATATGACAGGCTCTCTGCCCTGGCCGGCGCCGAGCTGGACGATGCCAAGCGCACCGCGATCTGGCACGACATCCAGCGCTATGTGCACGATCAGTATTATGTCGCGGGGGTCTGGCAGGCGTCTTCGCTGTTCGGCGTGAACGACAAGTTCGACTATGCCGCCCGCTTTGGGGACAACCTGATCCTCAAAGACCTGACGCTGCGCGCCAAATGAACGGTCCCGCCCCGATGACGCAACCCACGCCCGACAGCCCCGTTCTGGAGGTTCGTGACCTGACCGTCACGGCGACCGGCAGAAGGGGCCGCGCCCGTATCGTCAGCGATGTCAGCTTCGATATCGCGCGGGGGGAGGTCTTTGCCGTCATCGGGGAATCGGGCTCGGGCAAGTCGACCGCGGCGATGGCCGTGGCCGACCTGCTGGGCCCCGATGTCCAGGTCGGGGGGAGCATTCGTTTCGACGGGGCCGACCTGCGCGCCCTGTCGCATCGGGAACGGCGGGCGCTGATGGGGCGGAAGATCGCCCTGATCAGCCAGGACGCGCTGTCCGGCCTCAATCCGAGCACGACGGTGGGCTATCAGATCGCCGAGATGCTGATGGTCCATCTCGGCACACCGCGCCGCGCGGCGTTCGACCGGGCGCGCGAATTGCTGGAACTGACGGGGATTCCCGCCGCGGCGGAGCGTGTTCACCAGTACCCCCATCAGTTCTCCGGTGGCATGCGCCAGCGGGCGCTGATCGCCATGGCGCTGGCGCTCGAACCCGATCTGCTGGTGGCCGACGAACCCACGACGGCGCTTGACGCCACGGTGAAGGCGCAGATCCTGCAGTTGCTGTCCGATCTGCGGGAACGGTTCGGCATGGCGATCATGATCATCACCCACGACATGGGCGTGGTGGCGCGGATCGCCGACCGGATGATGGTGATGTATGCCGGGCGCGGGGTCGAGATCGGCGCGGTCGGGCCCTGTTTCCGCGAGCCCGGCCATCCCTATACCCGCGCGCTGCTGGACACCATTCCGCGACTTGACCGGCTGGAGGCCGAACTGCGGGCGATCGACGGGGCGCCGCCGTCGCCTTTCGCGCCGGTTTCGGGCTGCGCGTTTCATCCGCGCTGCCCGATGCGCCGCGAGCTTTGTTCGGCCGCGGTGCCGCAGCCGGTCAGGGTCGCGTCCGGCGCCTCGGTTCTGTGCCATTTCGCCAGCGGCGTCGCCCAGGAAACAGGACAGTCCCATGGCCATTGAAACTTCTGCTTCCGCACCGGTCCTGAGCGTCGAGAACCTGCGCAAGACCTTTTCGCTGTCGCGCGGGTTGTTCGCAAGCCGGCTCGATGTGCATGCGGTCAACGGGATCTCGCTGTCGATCCGCGCGGGGGAAACCCTCGGTGTAGTGGGAGAGTCGGGGTGCGGGAAATCCACCCTCTCGCGCATGCTGGCCGGTGTCGTCGCGCCCACCGCCGGGCGCTATCTGCTGGCCGGCCGCGATCTTTCAGGTCTGTCCTATGGCCAGCGCCAGAAACGGATGAATGCCGTGCAGATGGTGTTCCAGTCGCCCTACAGCTCGCTCAATCCACGTTTGCGGGCGGTGCAGACCGTGCGCGAGCCGCTGGACATCCATCGCCCCGAACTGGACCGCAAGACGCGGCAGGACCGGGCGTTCGATATGCTGGCGAAGGTCGGGATCGACGGCGAACTGGCGACGCGCTATCCGCATCAGCTTTCCGGCGGCCAGCAGCAGCGGGTCGGCATCGCGCGCGCGCTGGTGGGAGAGGTCTCGCTGGTGATCTGCGACGAGCCGGTCTCGGCGCTCGATGTCTCGGTGCAGGCGCAGGTGATCAACCTGCTGCGCCGGCTTCAGGCGGAACGCGGGGTGGCCTATCTCTTTGTGTCGCACGACCTGGCCGTGGTGGGGGCGATGTCGCACCGGATCGCGGTCATGTATCTGGGCCGCATCGTCGAGATGGGGAGCGCCGCCGCGGTGCTGTCGGCCCCCCGTCATCCCTATACCCGCAGCCTGATCGACAGCGCCAACGTTCCCGACCCGGCGATCGAGCGCAGCCGCCGCCATCGTGTCCTGACCGGAGAGCTGCCGCGGCCGACCGACCCGGATATCGGCTGCCGCTTCGCCGGGCGCTGCTGGAAGGCCAGCGCGCTGTGCCGCGGGACCCGCCCGGAGCTGATTGCACCGGGATCCGATGGCCATGCCGTGGCCTGTCATCATCCGGTCTGACCCTGTCTGTGAAAGCCTGCCATGCAACATCATGCCCCTGTTGAAGTTCCCGCACCGGACGGCCTGTCCTGGTGGTTCGAGGAGGCCCTGGCCGCCGAAGGCGGCTTGCCGCCTGTCGCTCCGGCGCCGTCCGGTTCCGTCAGCTGCGATGTGCTGGTGGTGGGGGGCGGGTTCACCGGGCTCTGGACCGCGCTGCTGCTGCTGGAAAAATCCCCCGGGCTGAAGGTGATGCTGATCGAGGCCGGCAGATGCGGCGCGGGCGCGAGCGGCCGCAATGGCGGCAAGGTGCATGGCTACTGGGGATCGCTTGGCACGATGGCCGCCAATTTCGGCGCTGACAAGGCGCTGGAGATCGCCCGGCTGGGTACCCGGGCGCAAGACCGGATCCGCGCTTTCGCGACGGCGCCGGGGCGCGATGTCTGGTGGCGTGAGGCCGGAAACCTGCGCGTGGCCACCACCCCGGCGCAACAGCTCAAGGCCGAGGCTTCGGTCAAGCTCGCCGCCCGGCTGGGCGTGCCCGATACGGCGCGGGCCCTGTCGCGGGTGGAACTGGCCGAGCGGGTGTCCTCTCCGGTCTTCCTGTCGGGCATCTCCTTGCCGGAAGGCGCGAACGTCCAGCCGGCGCGGCTGGCGCGCAGTCTGATGCGGGCCTGTCTCGAGGCCGGCGTCACGGTCTGCGAGAACACGCCGATGCTGTCGCTCGACGAAGGCAGGCCCAACCGCGTGCGCCATCCGTCTGGCGAGATCCTCGCCGCCGAGGTCGTGCTTGCCACCAATACGGCGCTTGCCGGCCACCCTCTGGTGGCGCGCAGTCTGGCGCTGTTCTCCTCCTACGCGGTGATGACGCAGGCGTGCGACGATATCGGCGGGACGCTCGGCTGGCGCGGTGAGGAGGGCATCGCCGATCTGCGCATGTTCGTTCACTATTTCCGCAAGGCGGAGAACCGGCGGCTGCTGATGGGGTCGGGCTCGGGTCCCATCGCCTGGGGGGCGCGGCATGACAGCCCTGTGCTCACCGACGATGGCGCCTCGGCCGGGCGGGCGGTGGCGGCGATCGCCCGGTTCTTCCCCGTGATCGCCGGCCTCGGCATCGCGAAGAGCTGGGGCGGCGGGATCGACATCTCGCCCGACAGGCTGCCGTTCTTCCGCAGCACCGCCGGCGGCCATGTCCATCTTGGCGCCGGCTTCTCGGGCCATGGCGTCAATGCGACCTGCATCGCCGGAGAGTGCCTTTCCGGTCTGGCGTTGGGTCGCAAGGACGACTGGACCGGCTCGCTCTTCTGTACCCGGCCGCTGCCGGTCTTTCCGCCTGAACCCTTGCGCACGCTTGGCGGGCGCATGGTGCGCGCGGCGATCCTCGGCTGCGAGAACGCCGAGGAGCACGGCGGCCGTGGGACGCCGGTGCACCGCGGGGTGGCGGCGCTTCCGAAACTGCTGGGGATCAAGGTGGGCACCCGCTGAGACAGGCGGCCGGGCGGCCGCTGCGGGACGGCGTCCGGCCTATTCGATTTGCCGCTGCGCCACGCGCTGGCCGTCGACCAGATTGGCCGGCGGGAACAGCACGACCAAATCGCCGGGGGCAAGACCCTCGGTCACATTCGCCTCGATGCCGTTGTCGCGGCCGATGCCGACCCGGTGCAGCACGGCGCGGCCGTCCTCGGCTCGGAACACCGCCCAGTCCTGCTGGTGGCGGAACAGCGCGCTGGAGGGCACCAGCACCGCGTCCTCGGTCTGCCAGACCACGATTCGCACCTCGACCCGATAGCCATGGCCCAGCCCGCCGCGGTCGGCGCTGTCGCCGGCAAAGCGGATGGTGGCCTTGACCCGCTGCTCCTCGACGCCGAGGGCGGAGTATTTGGTGTAGCCATAGGGGTCGATCCGCTGGACCACGCCCTGCAGCTCTCCGGGGCCGCCCCAGTTGGTGATGATCACCGGATCGCCGACGCTGACCTGCACCGCGTCCGAGGACAGCAGCTCGGCCTCGATCTCCAGATCGTTCTCGACATCGCCGATCTCCAGAATCGCCTCGCCCGCCGGCAGGGTGGTCTCGCTCTTCTGGATCACCTTCAGGATGGTGCCGTCGATCGGGGCCAGGATCGGGATACCCGGCTCGGGCGGGCGGTCCTCCTCCAGCGCCTGGGCCAGCCCCTTGTCGTCGAAGCTGATCAGCTGGGCGCGGGCGTTGTTCAGCTCGGCCACGCGCATGGCGATGGCGGCGCGGGCGGTGTTGACCGCGGCCTGCGCCACCCGTGCCTCCTGCTGGGCGCGCTCCAGCGCCACATGGCTGCTGATCTGCCGCTCGACCAGCTGGCGCACCCGCTCCAGCTCGCTGTCGGCGAAGTCCAGATTGGCCATCGCGGCGTTCAGATCGGCATGCGCCACCTGCACCGCGGCCTCGGCGGCGGTGACGCCGGCCTGCGCCTGTTCGCGGGTGCGCACGTCCAGCGCCGAGGGGTTGGCCGGATGCATCCGCGCCACCACGGTCTTGTTGCGTGCGACCCGGTCGCCGGGCAGCACGGTGACGCGCTGCAATTCGCCCGCCACGGGGGAGGAGACGACATAGGGCTCGTGCACCTGGGTGCGGCCCTCTTCGTCGATGGTCACCCGCATCGCGCCCTGCCGCACCGCCGCCATGTCGACCAGTGCCGGGCGCGGCCAGAAGGCCGCCGTCAGCGCGGCCGCCACCAGCGCCAGCGCGCCGAAGGTCAGAATCGAACGGGATCGTCTACGTGTCGCGGCCACCGCGCTACTCCCTCGTTTTCAGGGCGGATACCATGTCCGCCCGGTCAATGTCGCGTTTCACCAGCCAGCCCGAGATCAGCGCGGCGGCGATCACCACCGCCATCGCCTGACCATAGCTCGCCGGGGCGAAGACCGGCTGGATCTGATAGATGTCGGTGCTGAACCCCGCCGCCACCGCGAAGGTCAGCCCGTAGCCCATCAGCGCCCCCAGCGGCAGCGCCAGCAGGACCACCACCACCAGTTCGCCCAGCAGGACGAAGGCGACCTCGGCCCGGGTAAAGCCCAGCACCCGCAGGCTGGCCATGTCGCGCGACCGTTCCGCCTGCGCCACCCGGGCGGCGTTGTAGATCACCCCGAAGGTGATCACCGCCGCGATCAGCGCCATCACATAGCGCATCGCGCCGGCGCCCTGGTCCATCACCTTGCGCAGCGCCGCGAGGCTGTCGGCCTTGACGCTGACGCCGGCCACCATGGGCATGTTCTTCAGCCTCCGGTAGATCCTCGGCGCCTGCGCCGCATCGACCCGCAGATAGGCGCCCGAGATCCTCAGCGGCTCCTTCAGCGCCCGGTTCAGCGCGCCCAGCTCCATATAGGCGGGCGATCCCAGCAGGCTTTCGGCGACCTTGGTCACCGGCAGCTCCAGCACCGGGCGGCGACCCTCGCGCACCTCGACGGTGAGGGTGTCGCCGGCCTCGATGCCCAGCGTCTTGGCCAGCCCGGTGGACAGGATCACGCCGCCCGGCCGCATCGGGATCGGCCGGGTATCGGCGTCGACGGCGCGGTTGAGCCGGGGATGATCGACCAGCCCGAAGATGGCGCCGTTATAGCGTTCGCGGCCGTTGCGCAGGATGGCGGGCACGGTGCGCACCGGCTCGACCTCGATCACCCCGGGCAGGCTTTCCAGCTCGTAGGCGCTGCGCGCCTCGACCGGGTGGATGAAGCTCACGTTCAGGTCGCTGCGGTCGATGATGTCGAAGGTCAGCGCCTGCATGGCGTCGAAACTGTTCAGGATCGAGGCCATGGCGACCGACAGCGACAGCCCCGCCGCCACCCCCAGCACCGCGCCGCCCATGCGCAGCGGCTGGCGGGTGAGCCGGCGCAGCACCATGCGGCTGGGCTGGTCGAGCAGATGCGACAGCCCCGCCGCGATCCTGCCGCTGCGGCTGTAATCGGGCGGCGCCGCCGGCCGCATCGCCACCGCGGGGGTCAGCGCGAAGACCCGCCGCAGCACGAAGAGCCCGCCGGCCGAGGCGGCGAGGATGCTGGTGCTGAAGCCGATCAGGAACGACGCCGGGTCCAGCCGGAACACCAGGAAGGGGAACTTGTAGTAGATCAGATAGAGGTCGATCATCCAGCGCCCGACCGCCACCCCCAGCAGCCCGCCGGCCACGGCGCCGCCCAGGGCGATGGCCAGGATCATCCGGAAGTAATGGCCGCCGACCTCCATATTGGTATAGCCGAAGGCCTTCATCAGGCCGATCTCCTCGCGCTCGGACTGCACCATGCGCGAGATCACGATATAGAGCAGGAAGGCCGCCACGGCGAGGAACACCGGCGGCACGCTGCCGGCGCTGCGCCTGAGCCCGCCGATCTCCTCGGTGATGAACATGTTGGATTCCAGATCCGCCACCCCATAGGCGCCTTGCGAGCCGAAGCGGTCCAGCAGCCGGTCGGCGGCGTCGATCACCGCCTGCGGATCGGTGCCGCGGCTGAGCGAGAACAGCACCTGGTTGAAGGCGCCCTCCATGTCATAGGCGGCCTCCAGCGCGGTGCGGCTCATCCACAGCACGGCGAACCGGGCGTCGTCAGGCACCAGCTCGCCCGGCGCGGTGGAATAGAGGAATTCCGGCGATTGCGCGAAGCCCACGACGCTCAGCGTCCGGCGAAACCCGTTCATCGTCACCGTCAGCCGGTCGCCGGGGCGCAGGGCGTGGGCGATGGCGAAGCTGCGCAGCACCACCACCTCGTCGGCGCGGGCGCCGTCGAACATCCGCCCGTCGGTCAGATAGACGGCGTTGAGCGCGGGATCGTGGTAGTCGGGCAGCGACAGGGCGCGGGCCTGGATCGGCAGCGCGTTGCCGTCGAGGTCGATCAGCGCGCTGCCGATCACCCGGGTCTGGATCGCGGCGACGCCGGGCAGGGCGCGCAGATCGGCGGCCATATGCTCGGGCGCGCGGGTGATCGGCGCAAAGACATCGGCCAGCCGGTAGCGGTCGTAATAGGCGCGCCGGGTCTCGTCGAGCGAGGCGACGAGGCCGGTCATCATCACCAGCATCATCACCCCCACCGCGATCACCAGTCCGATGGCGGTGGCCTGACCCTTGATCCGCCACAGATCGCGCAGCAGCTTGCGGGTCAGCGGACCGGGATGCGCGAACAGGCGGGCCGGCATCGCCTCACCACTCGATCTGGTCGGGGTCGAGCTTGGTGGTATTCTCGACCACCTCGCGCACGCCGCCGTCGGCGAAATGGATCACCCGGTCGGCCATGGCGGCCTGGGCGGCGGCATGGGTGACGATCATGATCGTGGTGCCCAGCCGTTCGTTCACCGTCTTCAGCACGTTCAGCACCGCCCGCCCGGTGGTGCTGTCGAGCGCGCCGGTGGGCTCGTCGCAGAACAGCACATCGGGCTGTTTGGCCAGCGCCCGGGCGATCGCCACCCGCTGCTGCTCGCCCCCCGACATCTGCGCGGGGAAGTGGTCGGCGCGCTTGTCCAGCCCCACCAGCCGCAGCGCCTCGCCCGGGTCCATCGGATTGCGGGCGATCTCGGTCACCAGTTCGACATTCTCGCG
>JBFXGQ010000116.1:0-9799 GCA_050177915.1 Pseudodonghicola sp.
GCTCTATCCCGCCGGGGCCACCACCAATTCGGCCAGCGGCGTCACCGATTTCGACAAGGTGCGCCCGGTGCTGGAGAAGATGGCCGAGATCGGCCTGCCGCTCTGCGTCCATGGCGAGGTGACCACGCCGGAGATCGACATCTTCGACCGCGAGGCGGTGTTCATCGACCGCGTGCTCGACCCGGTGCGCTGCGCGACCCCCGGCCTGCGCGTGGTGATGGAGCATATCACCACCGCCGACGGCATCGACTACGTGAAATCGCAAGACGACATGGGCGGCACCATCACCGCCCACCACCTGGTGATCAACCGCAACCACATCCTGGTGGGCGGCATCCATCCGCATTACTACTGCCTGCCCGTGGCCAAGCGCGAGGAGCACCGCCAGGCGCTGGTCGCCGCCGCCACCGGGGGCGACGCGCATTTCTTCCTGGGCACCGACAGCGCCCCGCATACCGACGCCAACAAGGAAAGCGCCTGCGGCTGCGCCGGCTGCTTCACCGCCACCAACACCATGTCGGTGCTGGCCGAGGTGTTCGAGCGCGCCGGCGCGCTGGAGCGGCTGGAAGGCTTCGCCTCGCTCAACGGGCCGGCCTTCTACCGGCTGCCGGCGAACGAGGCGCGGATCACGCTGCAGAAGGGCGCCCCGGTCGCCTACCCCGCCCATATCATCGGCGGCGAAGGTCCGGTCACCGTCTTCGACCCCGGCTTCCCGCTGCACTGGACGGTCGACTGACCGGCACGGCGCGCCCTGCGTCACCCGCCGGCGCGCCCTGCGTCACCCGCCGGCGCGCCCCCCTGCCCGAGCCCGAGCCGGCCCCGCCTCGGGCCGGCTGCCCGATCCGCAGCAACCGCAAGCCCGACCTGTGGTCTATTCGCACAGTCCGCTGCCCGATCTTAAAAACTTCGCTTGACGAAGTTTTAACAAGTTTCCTAGCGTTGCGCCGCATAAGATCGTTCGCCACCGGCGAATGGTTCCGGTTCTATATTCTCATAAGGGCATCAAGATGGCTTCAGTTGCATATTCCACCTACTACTCGATCAGCGGGTTTTCCTATGATTACCGCTATTACTGGAACACCGACGATGAGAACAAAGTCAGTTTCGACGCCAATGTCGCGCTTGAGGTCAATGCGGGTGACCATTCCGGTCTGACCTATTCGATTGATGAAGTCGACCTGGCGGATGGCACGGTCCGCGTCTCGCTTGAGACCTACGGCGATGTCACCGATCTGATCCTCGACGGGATGCTTCTGATTTACAATTACTATGAAGTCGACGCCAGCGTCGTGGCCCTCGACTGGACCATGAACGGGGCATCCCATACCAGCATCGTGATGGAATTGGACGTCATCCTGGGTGAGAATTACACCGAGGAATATGAATACGGCACCCGCTACTATTTCGTGCTGGGGGGCGATACCCTGCCCGAATTCAGTTCGCTGGGCGAATTCGTCAATTTCGGCGATACCGACCGCTATATCACGGGTGTCTACGTCGCCACCGGCGCCTATGGCGAGGGCGCCGAGATCGAATGGAGCAGCCTGCCCACGGCGGAAGTCATCGGTGCCGATGAAGACTTCACCGGCACCCCCGGCAGAGATGTGTTCAACGGCGGCTATGGCAACGATGCGTTCTTCTCGTCCGAAGGCAGGGACGTCTATCGGGGCGGCGTCGGGGACTGGGACTCGGTCTCGTATTCGGACGATCCGGCCGGCGTGACCATCAACCTGGCGAAAGGCTTCGCCATCGACGGCTGGGGCGACCGCGACGCCTTGTCCTCGATCGAGATGGCCCGTGGCAGCATGTTTGACGACACGATGATCGGCGGCAACCGCACCCAGACCTTCCGGGGTCTGGCCGGCGACGATCTGATCAACGGCGGCAAGGGGCCGGACGAGGCCCGCTATGACCGGGATGCGAAATTCGGCGGCGAAGCCGGCGTGACCGTGAACCTCCAGAAGGGCTTTGCGATCGACGGCTTCGGCGACCGCGATACCCTGAAAAGCATCGAGAACGTCAAGGGCTCGGAACAGGGCGACAGGATCATCGGCAGCAACGCGGCCAACACGCTGCGGGGCGAAGGCGGCAATGACAGTCTTCTCGGGCTGGGCGGCAATGACACCCTCGTCGGCGGCAACGGTCGCGACAGGCTCGACGGCGGCGCCGGCAACGACATGCTGACCGGCGGCGGGGCGGCAGACCGGTTCATCTTCTCGGGCGACTTCGGCGACGACATCATCACCGATTTCCAGACCGCCGGCACCGCGGAAAAGATCGACCTGTCCGGTGTCGCCTCGATCCGCAACCTGGCCGATCTCAGGGCCAATCACCTTGTCGCCGACGGCCCCAACACGGTGATCGACGACCACCTCGGCAATACGATCACGCTCTGGGGCGTGTCGATGGACGATCTGGTCAAGAACGACTTCCTGTTCTGATCCGCCTTTTCGCCCCGCCCGGCCGCGCGCCGGGCGGGGCCCCCCGGACGGCCGGTTCCGCATGACCCGGCGCCCCCCTTCCCCATAGCGAAAAACGACACCAGCGGCAGCCGGCGGCACAGGACGGCGCCACGGATCACGGCTCCACGGGCCGGCGATGGTATTTGCGCCCGATATTGCGCCACGCCGGCCCAAGGCCCGCTTTCGTGAAAGGTTAACTTGACAATCAGGATCGGTGATTTCTAATGCCTTTCGCATCGCTCTGTCCATTTTTCAAACAGAGCGGCCTTTTGCGCTTTTCAGTCTCTTGCGCTTTTCATGGGGATATCCAATGACCACCATTTCTTTTACGGGGAGTCGCGCGAATTTTTTCGGAGCGGACGGAGATACCGTTACCGTCGATGAGACTCAGCTCTCCATCATCGTTCCCTCCGCCTCCTCGACCTTCTCCTACAGCGTCATTGGCGACTTTGACGGCGTGCCCCTGGTCGATCTGACGCCCGTCCCGGTCGAGGGTCTCCTCGACGGCGTTCTGACGATCGCCGAGCTGGAAAAGAGCACCGATCTGGATGCCGCCATCGCCCAGATCAGCTGGGCCGGCGGCGTCAGCACGGTCCTGATCCTCAGCTTCATGACCGGCACGAATGAGGACACCGATATCTTCTTCACCCTCGACGGCCCCGAAATTCCGGAATTCGGCAGCATCCGTCAGTGGCGAGCCTTCGACAACAGCATCACGGACATCGGGCCGGCAACCGGCGCCTATGCGCCCGGCGTCGACATCCTGTGGACCGACATCGCCGGCGCCACGGTCACCGAGGACGATGTCTTCCACGGCACCGATGGCAACGACATCCTGAAGGGCGGCATCGGGAACGACGTCTTCTTCTCGACCTCCGGCAAGGACACCTATAACGGCGGCGCCGGGATCGACCAGCTGACCTTCAGCCAGAGCGACCCCGCCGGCGTCATCGTCAATCTGGCGACCGGCCGGGCGGTCGATGGCTGGGGCAATGTCGAAAAGGTCATCGGCATCGAGGTCGTGCAGGGCACCGATTTCAACGACCGGATGATCGGCGACAAGGTCGCCAACGTCATGCTCGGGCTGGCCGGCAAGGATTATCTGGACGGCGGCAAGGGCGTCGACCGCGTCAGCTATGACCAGGACGCCAGCTTCGGCGGCACCGGCGGCGTGACCGTGAACCTGCAGAAGGGATATGCGATCGACGGCTTCGGCGACCGCGACACGCTGAAAAGCTTCGAAAACGTCCGCGGCACCGAGGTCAAGGACACGATCATCGGCTCCGGCGCCAAGAACCTGCTGGAGGGGCTGGGCGGCAACGATGTGCTCAAGGGGCTGGGCGGCAACGACACCCTGCTGGGCGGCGCCGGTCTGGACAGGCTCGACGGCGGCGCCGGCAACGACAGGCTCGTCGGCGGCGCCCAGGCCGACCGCTTCATCTTCAGCGGCGACTTCGGCAACGACACCATCGTCGATTTCCAGACCGCCGGCACCAAGGAAAAGATCGACCTGTCGCAGGTGACCGAGATCCGCAACTTCTCCGATCTGGTCAACAACCACCTGTCGGACGTGAACGGCACCGCGGTGATCGACGACGGCGCCGGCAATACGATCACCCTGTCGGGGGTGGCCGTCGCCGATCTGGCGGCCAACGACTTCCTGTTCTGAGCGCCCCCTTAGCCACGCAGTTAGCGCGCCACCATAGCGGCGCGCTAACATTCGGCGTGCTATATGCCCATATTCTGCGTTAGGGTCCGATCAGTACAAGGAGACGTCGATGAACAGGGTCCGCAAGGAGAAGCTTGAGAAAGCGCTCAAGGACTATACGGACAAGGTGACCCAATCCGCCGAGGCGGCAAAGGCCGCTCTCGTCGAAGAAGGCATCTACCAGCAAGACGGCACGCTCGCCCCGGGGTATCGGGAACCTGCTGCTGCGGCCTGATGGCAAGACTGCAGACTTCTTTCATTCTCGGATACCATGGCTGCCAGGCCGAAGTCGGGGAGGCCGTCTTGAGCGGAGCTGCCAAGCTCATCGGCAGCAACGAGGATTTCCACTGGCTCGGCCCCGGTGTCTATTTCTGGGAATCCGATCCGCTCAGAGCCTGGGAATGGGCCGACTGGAAGACATCGGGCGGCGACATCCAAGAGCCGTTTGTCATAGGCGCCGCAATCGATCTCGGAAATTGCCTAGACCTCTTGGCCCGGGACAGCTTGGAGTTGGTCCAGCAGGCCTACAGTTCTTTCGTCGCGACAGTTACGGCCATGGATGAGAGGGCGGCATTGCCCCACAACAAACGGGCCGGTTCCAAAGACGAAGACAACCTGTTGCGTTTCCTCGACTGCGCCGTGATCAAGCATCTCCATTCGGCAATTGAGGTGCAAGGCGAAGAGCCTTTCGACACCGTGCGGGGCCTTTTCACCGAAGGCGAGGAACTCTTTCCTGGCAGTGGGTTTCAGAAAAAGACCCATATTCAGATCGCGGTACGCAATCCCGACTGCATCAAGGGTCTGTTTCGCGCGGCCCGACCTTGAGCGGCTCGCTGCGACGCCCATCGCCCACTTCCCTTTTGTCCTGACGTCCAGTAAGCCCCGCTGAACCCAGCCGCCCCAACGGAGTCTTGCGATGATCCCCTCCTCCTACCCCTCTGCCGAAGAGATGGCCCGCCTCACCGCCCGGATGCTGCTGGAGATCCAGGCGGTGCATCTGAACGCGGCGGAGCCCTTCACGCTGGCCTCCGGCCTGCCCTCGCCCACCTATATCGACTGCCGCAAGCTGATCTCCTTCCCGCGCATCCGCTCGACGCTGATGGACTTCCTCACCGTCACGGTGATGCGCAACGCAGGCTTCGAGGCCTTCGACAACATCGCCGGCGGCGAGACCGCGGGCATCCCCTTTGCCGCGCTGGTGGCCGAACGCATGGGGCTGCCGATGACCTATGTGCGCAAGAAACCCAAGGGCTACGGCCGCAACGCCCGGATCGAGGGCGCGATGACCGAAGGCCAGCGGGTGCTGCTGGTCGAGGATCTGACCACCGACGGCGGCTCCAAGCTCAGCTTCGTCGACGCCATCCGCGACACCGGCGCCAGCTGCGGCCACACCGCGGTGATCTTCTACTACGGCATCTTCCCCGAGACCGAGAAGACGCTGGGCGATCACGGCGTGCAGCTGCATCACCTGTGCACCTGGTGGGACGTGCTGGCCGAGGCCAAGGAATCGGGCAGCTTCGACCGCGACACCCTGCGCGGGGTCGAGGACTTCCTCAACGATCCGCGCAAGTGGCAGGAAGAGCACAAGGCGTAACTCGATACAGCCGGCCGCTGTGGCCGGTTTGTGGATAAGATCCGCACAGAATCACGACCGACCCAAAGCGCCGCCCCAGATTTTGCGGGCGGCGCATTTCATGATACCATATTGCGTGGACCCGCCCGGCGCGGCTGAGTCTGGTGCAGTTCTCCACGACTTACCCACCGGGTTACCCACGGGTATATCCCGATGGGGATTTGCGTGCGGACCCGCTACAAGGGCCGAACCGGCGCCAGACCGGCCTGGGCCCGCGCGAAGGCGCGAGAGACGAGAGGCAGACTGGGACAGAGATGAACGAGATCACAGCAGTCAATCCGGCCCCGCCCGAGATGCAGGCGGCCGACCCGCAGCCCCATTCGATCGAAGCCGAACAGCAGCTGCTGGGCGCGATCCTGACCAACAACGACGTCTATGACCGCATCGCCGCGATCATCGGGCCGCAGCATTTCTACGAGCCGGTGCATGCCCGCATCTACGAGGTGGCCGCCGCCCGCATCGCCAAGAACGCGCTGGCCTCGCCGGTGACGCTGAAGGCCTTTCTGGAACAGGACGAGGGGCTGAAGGAACTGGGCGGCCCCGCCTATCTGGCGCGCCTGGCGGGTGCCGCGATTTCTTCCTTCGCGGTGCGCGACTATGCGCAGATGATCTATGATCTGGCCATCCGGCGCGAACTGATCGCGCTGGGACAGGAGATTTCCAGCAAGGCGGGCAAGGTCGATGTCTCCTCCGAACCCAAGGAGCAGATCGTCGAGGCCGAACAGCGCCTTTACAAGCTGGGCGAACAGGGCCAGTCGGAAAAGGGCTTTCAGTCGTTCCTGCGCGCGGTCACCGATGCGGTCAACGTCGCCAACGCCGCCTATCAGCGCGGCGGCGGCATGGCGGGGATCTCGACCGGGCTGGTCGATCTCGACAAGAAGCTGGGCGGCCTGCACCCCTCCGACCTTCTGATCCTCGCCGGGCGACCGTCGATGGGGAAAACCTCGCTGGCCACCAACATCGCCTTCAACGTCGCCAAGGCCTATCGCCGCGGGGTGAAACCCGACGGCACCGAGGGCGCGGTCGACGGCGGCGTGGTGGGCTTCTTCAGCCTCGAGATGAGCGCCGAGCAGCTGGCCGGCCGGATCCTGGCCGAGGCCGCCGAGATCTCCAGCCACAAGATCCGCCAGGGCGACATGACCGAGGGCGAATTCCGCCAGTTCGTCGAGGCGGCGAAGACGCTGGAATCCTGCCCGCTGTTCATCGACGACACGCCGGCGCTGCCGATCTCCCAGCTCGCCGCCCGCGCCCGACGGCTGAAGCGGACCCACGGGCTGGACCTGTTGATCATCGACTACCTGCAGCTCTGCCGCGGCACTGCCGACAACCGGGTCAACGAGATCGCCGAGATCTCGATGGGGATGAAGGCCATCGCCAAGGAGCTGAACATCCCGGTGATCGCGCTGTCGCAGCTGTCGCGTCAGGTGGAAAGCCGTGAGGACAAGCGGCCGCAGCTCTCCGACCTGCGGGAATCGGGCTCGATCGAACAGGACGCCGACTGCGTGCTCTTCGTGTACCGCGGCGAATACTACAAGGAACGCGAAAAGCCCGACGAGGCCGATCTGGCGGCGATGGAGAAATGGATGCAGGACATGGAACGCCTGCACGGCAAGGCCGAAGTCATCATCGGCAAGCAGCGCCACGGCCCGATCGGCACGGTGGAACTGTCGTTCGAGGCGCAGTTCACCCGGTTCGGCAACCTGGCCAAGGCCTGGCAGCAGCCGGAGCGCGAGGAGGAGTACTAGGTGTCGATCCACGATTTCATGGCCGGCTACAAGCGGGTGTGGGAGGCGCAGGATTCGCAGGGATTCGCCGCGCTTTTCACCGCCGACGGGCAGTATCACAACACCCCCTTCCAGCGGCAGCAGGGGCCGGCCGCGCTGGCCGCCTACTGGGACCGGATCAAGCTGCAACAGGATATCTCGCTCAGCTACGAGATCCTCGGCGAAACCCCGGCCGGCGGCATCGCGCACTGGAACGTGACCTATCAGGTCGCCTCGGAGGAATTGTTCGAGATCTGGGCGAAATCCACCGGCACCGGCCTGCCCGACCTCCAGCCCGGCGATCCGCTGCCGCGGATGGAGCTGGACGGCATGCTGGTGGCGGAATTCGCCGCCTCGGGCCTGGCCCGCGATGTGCGCATCTGGTGGCATTCGACGCCGCGCCCGGCCTGAAATGGCCTGCCCCGCGCGTCGCCCTGACGCGCCGGGCGTTTTCCGCTTGACGCCCCGCCCCCCCATGGCATGAACGCCCCATGAGCACCGGACATCTTACCATCGACCTGTCCGCCGTCGCCGAGAACTGGCGCGCGCTGGACGCAATGACAGACGTTGAAACCGGAGCCGTGGTCAAGGCCAACGGCTACGGTCTGGGATCGGGCGCGGTCGCGCGCGTGCTGGCCCGCGCCGGCGCGCGGCGGTTCTTCGTCGCCGCCGCCGAAGAGGGCGCCGCCGTGCGCGAGGCGCTGGGGCCCGGACCTATGATCGGTGTCTTCTCCGGCCATATGGAGGGCGACGCCGAGCTGATCCGCGCCCATGACCTGACGCCGATGCTGAATTCGGTCGATCAGGTGCTGCGCCATTTCGAGACGCTGCGGCACCATCCCTTCGGCATCCAGCTGGACACCGGCATGAACCGGCTGGGCGTCGAGCCCGCCGAATGGGCCGAGCTGCGCGATCCGGTGCTGAAGCAGCAGCCGAAATTCATCATGTCGCATCTGGCCTGCGCCGACGAGCCGGACCATTTCATGAATGAAAAGCAGCTGACCGCCTTCCGCGAGATGACCGCCGGCGTCGCGGCGCCGCGCTCGCTCTCGGCGACCGGCGGGCTGCTGCTGGGCCCCGACTATCACTTCGACGTCACCCGGCCCGGCGTCGGCCTCTACGGCGGGCTGCCGTTCGAGGACGCCCGCCCGGTCGCCTATCTCGACCTGCCGGTGGTGCAGATCCGCGAGGTCCAGCCGGGCGAGACCGTGGGCTATGGCAATGCCTGGACCGCGCAGCGGCCGTCGCGCATCGCCACCGTCTCGGCCGGCTATGCCGACGGGCTGCACCGGGCGCTGTCGCCGAAGATCTCGCTCTATCACGGGCGCACCGCCTATCCGATCGCCGGGCGCATCTCGATGGACCTGATCACCGTCGACATCACCGGCATGGACCCCGACGACAAGCCCGAGGTGCTGACGCTGCTGGGCGACCAGCAGGGCGTCGACACCCTGGCCGACGCCGCCGGCACCATCGGCTATGAGATCCTCACCGCGCTCGGCGGGCGCTACAGCCGCAGCTACCGGGAATGACGCTGCTGCTCTCCCCCCTCGCCCAGCTCGGCCGGGCGGTGCTCTCGGCGCTGGCCTCGGTGGGGCGGGTGTCGCTGTTCTTCTTCGCCGCGCTCAGCCATATCTTCCGCCCGCCCTACTATCCGCGCGAACTGGCCCAGGCGCTGCTCAGCATCGGCTGGCTGTCGCTGCCGGTGGTGGGGATGACGGCGCTGTTCACCGGCGGCGCGCTGGCGCTGCAGATCTATTCCGGCGGCGCCCGCTTCAACGCCGAGGCGGTGGTGCCGCAGATCGTCGCCATCGGCATGGTACGCGAACTGGGCCCGGTGATGGGCGGTCTGATGATCGCCGCGCGCGTCACCTCCTCGATCGCCGCCGAGATCGCCACCATGAAGGTGACCGAGCAGATCGACGCGCTGGTCACGCTGTCGACCAATCCGATGAAATACCTCACCGCGCCGCGGCTGCTGGCCGGGCTGCTGACGGTGCCGGTTCTGGTCGGCGTCGGCGACGTCATCGGCATCGCCGGGGGCTACTTCGTGGCGACCCAGAATCTGGGCTTCAACGCCGCCGCCTATCTGAAGAACACGGTGGATTTCCTCGAAACGCTCGATGTGGTCTCCTCGCTGGTCAAGGGCTGCGTCTTCGGCGGCATCGCCACGCTGATGGGCTGCTACTACGGCATGCATTCCGGCCGCGGCGCCGAGGGCGTCGGCCGCGCC
>JBFXGQ010000117.1:0-9711 GCA_050177915.1 Pseudodonghicola sp.
ATTGGCGGCGAAGTGGGGCTGAAGGATCAGGACCTGCTGAAGAAATACATGGGCAGCATCGGCCAGATCGCCCGCGACTGCATCAAGGACATCGGTTACGAGCAGGAGAAGTTCCACTGGAACACCTGCCACGTGCTGAACTTCCTGCACGAGCAGTCGGCCCATATCGCCCAGGGCGTCAACGCCGCCGAGAACAAGGACGAAGGCGCCGGCGACCAGGGCATCATGTTCGGCTATGCCACCGACGAGACCCCGGCGCTGATGCCGGCGCCGATCCAGTACAGCCACGCCATCCTGCGCCGGCTGGCCGAGGTGCGCAAATCCGGTGCCGAACCGACCCTGCGCCCCGACGCGAAAAGCCAGCTCTCGGTGGTCTATGAGGACGGCAAGCCGGTCCGCGTCAGCTCGATCGTGCTGTCGACCCAGCACGCGAGCGAGGATCAGACCAGCGACGATATCCGCGCCATCGTCGAGCCCTATATCCGCGAGGTTCTGCCCGAGGGCTGGATCACCGAGGCGACCGAATGGTGGGTCAACCCCACCGGCACCTTCGTGATCGGCGGTCCCGATGGCGACGCCGGCCTGACCGGCCGCAAGATCATCGTCGACACCTACGGCGGGGCCGCGCCGCATGGCGGCGGCGCCTTCTCGGGCAAGGATCCGACCAAGGTGGACCGCTCGGCCGCCTATGCCGCGCGCTATCTGGCCAAGAACGTGGTGGCCGCCGGTCTGGCGAACCGCTGCACGCTGCAGCTGTCCTATGCCATCGGCGTCAGCAAGCCGCTGTCGATCTATGTCGACACCCATGGCACCGGCCAGGTCGCCGACGAGGCCATCGAAAAGGCGCTGGGCGGGGTGATGGACCTGTCGCCGCGCGGCATCCGTCAGCACCTGCAGCTGAACCGGCCGATCTACCAGCGCACCTCGGCCTATGGCCACTTCGGCCGCGAGCCTGAGGCTGATGGCGGCTTCAGCTGGGAAAAGACCGATCTGATCGAGGCGCTGAAGAAGGCGGTCTGACCGGACCGCCTTGCCAAGGGATCGAACGCCGGGGCCGCATCTGCGGCCCCGCTTGCATTCCGGCGGCCGGCTAGTCGGGCATCGGCAACACCTGGCCGGTGACGGCGCCGCCGTCGATCACGAATTCGCAGCCGGTCGAAAAGCTCGCCTCGGTCATCATGAAGCGCACCATGCGCGCCACCTCCTCGGCCTCGCCGAACCGCGGCATCGGCTGGGCGGCGACGGTCTCGGGGCCCAGACCCGCGGTCAGCGGCGTGTGGATCGGCCCCGGATGCAGCGACAGCACCCGGATGTTGTCCGGCGCCAGATCCAGCGCCGCCGCCTTGGTCAGCCCGCGCACCCCCCATTTGCTGGCGACATAGCCGGCCAGCTTGCCATAGCCCTGCAGCCCGGCGGTGGAGGAGGTATTGACCACCACCCCGCCGCCGGCCCGTCTCAGCGCCGGGGCGACGCTGTGCAGGCCCAGAAACACCCCGTTCAGGTTGACGTCGATGATGTGGCGGAAATCCTCGGGCGTCTGCTCCAGAATGCCGCCGAAACCGACGATCCCGGCATTGTTGAACAGCGCGTCGACGCCGCCGAAGACCTGCTCGGCGGCGGCCACCGCCTGCGCCCAGCTGGCCGCATCGGTCACGTCGAGATGTCGATAGACCGCGTTCGACCCCAGCTCCCCGGCCAGTGCCTGGCCGTCGTCGTCCAGAACGTCGGCGATCATGACATGGGCGCCACCCCCGGCCAGCAGCCGGGCGGTGGCGCCGCCGATGCCGCGCGCGCCGCCGGTGATGATCACCCTCAGATCGGATACCGCTGTGACTGACATTTTCTCCTCCTCCGGTTGCCGTCGCATCCACCCCGGAAGGGGGCGCCGGTGGCTGCAGTATGCCCGCCCGCCGCGATTGCAGACATGACCTGCGACAAACTCCGCCGCCGGCGCGCCGCCGTGACGGAGCGGGTGGCGCAGCGATGGACAACCGGACCCGCGCCGGCCATACCTGAGCCGGAGAGACGAATTTCGGGGGAGGGGGCCGATGCTCCGCGCCGCACTTGCCGTTCTGCTGATTGCCCTGCCGCGCGCCGTCATGGCGCAGGAGGACGATCCCGGCATGGCTAAGTTCTCCTTCGAGGGGTCCACCCTGATCTATGACACCGAAACCACCGTCGAGGGCGAGGAGGCCGAGATCACCCTGCCCGACATCGACCGGCTGCGGCAGATGCTGCGCGGCAACGAGGGGATCCGGGTGCTGGAGCTCAACAGCACCGGCGGCAGCGTCTTCGCCAGCGAGGAGATGGCCCGGGTGGTGCTGGATTTCGAGCTCGACACCGTGGTGTCGGGCAGCTGCGTCAGCTCCTGCGTCAACATCTTCCTGGCCGGCAAGTCGCGGCGGATGCTGCTGGGCTCGCAGATCGGGTTTCACCGGCGGCACTGGTCGGCCGGCTCGATCGAGGAATATTACAACAGCCAGCGCGAGGCGCGCGAATGGGACACGCCGTTCGATTTCGCCTCCTGGGTCTATGAGGATACCCAGGCCGAGACCTATCAGCATCTGGCCTATATGGTGTCGCGCGGCGTCGATCCCGGTTTCGCCATCCGCACCAAGTCGGTCACCAATGACGACGAATGGTATCCGACCCGGCTGGAGCTGTTTCGCGCCGGCGTGCTGACCGAGTAGCGCGCTCGCCCGTTGCCCTGCGCCGGCAAGGCGGGTAAATGGCGCGCCATGAGCACACCTGAACGCCCCTTTCGCAATTTCTACGGCCGGATCCACGGCAAGACCCTGAAGCAGAACCAGAAGGTCTATCTGGACGAGGATCTGGCGCAGCTTTCTCCCGGTCCGGTGGATTGGGAGGAGAACCCCGAGCGCAAGCCGCTCGACCTTGACGCCCGGTTCGGCGGTCGGCCGGTCTGGCTGGAGGTCGGCTTCGGCGGCGGCGAGCATATGGTGCATCAGGCGGCGCAGAACCCCGATGTCGGCATCATCGGGGCCGAGCCCTATATCAACGGCGTCGCCATGCTGCTGGGCAAGATCCGGCAGGCCGGCGTCACCAATCTGGCGGTCTACCCGGGCGATGCGCGCGACCTGATGGATGTGCTGCCGGATCAGTCGATCGCGCGCGCCTTCCTGCTCTATCCCGATCCCTGGCCGAAGAAGAGGCACCACCGTCGCCGCTTCGTCACCCAGGAACATCTGCTGCCGCTGGCGCGGGTGCTGCAGCCGGGCGCGATCTTTCGCGTGGCGACCGATATCCCCGACTATGTCCGCCAGACGCTGGAGGAGGTGCCCAGGGCCGGCTTCGAATGGCTGGCCGAACGGCCCGCCGACTGGCGCGAGCCCTGGGACGACTGGATCTCGACCCGCTACGAGCAGAAGGCGCTGCGCGAGGGGCGGGTGCCGCATTACCTGACCTTCCGCCGGCTGTGACCGGCGTCGGGGCGCCTCAGGGCGCCTCGCCGGTCGTGGCGGTCGGGTCGTTGAGCCAGCCCAGCCGCCGCCCCTTGGCCATCCAGGCCAGGCCGAAGGCCCAGAGCGCCAGCGTCTCGAAGACGAAGGTCAGATTGGCCGCGTTCCAGCGGGTCTTGAGCGCCCCCTCGGTCAGCAGCAGCCCCTTGGCGCCCAGCACCGCCACGCAGAGCAGGATGGTCACGCCGCACAGCGTATAGAGCTGGTTGCGCCGCCGCTTGCTGGCGATCAGATGGCCCTGTGCCACGTGGCGCGCCGGGATCACCCGTTTCAGCACGATCAGGCAGTAGAGCCCGAGGTAGATGAACAGGATCGCCGCCGCCCAGGAATGCAGATGCTCCACATGCGGGAACAGCTGGAACAGCCCGCCGCCCGGCGCCGGCACCAGCACCGGAGGGGTGCTGGCGGTGTAATCGACGAAGGCGCGGGTCAGGAACGGCGTCTGCCGCTCGCAACCGCTGCCGGAGGTGGGGAACAGCGCCACGAAACAGGCGCCCAGGCCGGCGACGAAGGACCCCGCGTCCTCCAGCCAGTGTTCGCCGGTATAGGCGATCATGAAGCCGCCGATGAAGATCAGCATGCCGACGAAGACCGGCCCGAGGAACTGGGCATAGTAGAAATGGCTGATGCTGTCGCGAAAGCAGCCGCCGCCCAGCAGCGCCCCCAGCGCCAGCACGATCGGCAGCCCGAAGGCCACCAGCCCGACCAGCGAGGCCAGCCGCCGCTGGATCTGCACCTCGGTTCCCCGGCGGCGCAGGCCGGGCTGCATCTGCGGCTGGAAATAGCGGCTGGTGCCCTGCGCCAGATAATCCCCGAGCGGTGTCATGCGCCCTCCCTCGTTTCGGGTCATGGGGGAAACTTACCCGAGATCTGCAATCGGGGATAGAGTTCGGCGCGGCGCCCGCCCCGGGAACAAACAGATCATGGACGCCTGCGCCGTCTTGCGCTACCCAAGCGCCCGAGACCAGAAAGGCCCGAACGTAAGGCCCAAGCGCAAGGAAAGCCGCAAGATGTCCGGACATGGCACCCCGATCCCGATGAGCTCCTCTGCCTGCGGCCCGCTGAGCGGCGTGGCCGAGGTGCCGGGCGACAAGTCGATCTCGCACCGGGCGCTGATCCTCGGTGCCATGGCGGTGGGCGAGACCCGGATCACCGGCCTGCTCGAGGGCGAGGACGTGCTGGACACCGCGAAGGCGATGCGCGCGCTGGGCGCCGAGGTGAGCCGGGACGACGATGGCACCTGGCATGTCCATGGCGTCGGCGTCGGCGGCTTTGCCGAACCCGATCGGGTGATCGACTGCGGCAACTCGGGCACCGGGGTGCGGCTGATCATGGGGGCGATGGCGACCTCGCCGATCACCGCCACCTTCACCGGCGACGCCAGCCTGACCAAGCGGCCGATGGCGCGGGTGACCGATCCGCTGGCGCTGTTCGGGACGCGCGCCTATGGCCGCGCCGGTGGCCGGCTGCCGATGACCATCGTCGGCGCCGCCGACCCGGTGCCGGTGCGCTATGTGGTGCCGGTGCCCTCGGCGCAGGTGAAATCCGCCGTGCTGCTGGCCGGGCTGAACGCGCCGGGCCAGACCGTGGTGATCGAGAAGGAAGCGACGCGCGATCATACCGAGCGGATGCTGACCGGCTTCGGCGCCGAGGTCACCACCGAGGACACCAACGAGGGCCGGGTGATCACCCTGACCGGCCAGCCGGAGCTGAAGCCGCAGGTGATCGCGGTGCCGCGCGACCCCTCCAGCGCCGCCTTCCCGGTCTGCGCCGCGCTGATCGTGCCGGGCTCGGACGTGCTGGTGCCGGGGATCGGGCTGAACCCGACCCGCGCCGGCCTGTTCACCACGCTGCGCGAGATGGGCGCGGATCTGACCTATGAGAACGAGCGCGAGGAGGGCGGCGAGCCGGTCGCCGACCTGCGCGCGAGGTTCTCGCCCGAGATGAAGGGCATCACCGTGCCGGCCCATCGCGCCGCCTCGATGATCGACGAATTCCCCATCCTCTGCGCCGTCGCCGCCAATGCCACTGGCAAGACGATGATGGAGGGGGTGCGCGAGCTACGGGTCAAGGAATCCGACCGCATCGACGCCATGGCCGTCGGGCTGCGCGCCTGCGGCGTGACGGTCGAGGAGGGCGAGGACTGGATGGAAGTGACCGGCATGGGGCCGGGCACCGTGCCGGGCGGGGCGACCTGCGCCAGCCATCTCGACCACCGCATCGCCATGTCCTTCCTGGTGCTGGGGATGGCGGCGCAGACGCCCGTCGCGGTGGATGACGGCGGCCCCATCGCCACCTCCTTTCCGGTGTTCGAGCCGCTGATGGCGGCGCTGGGCGCGACGATCACGCGGACCGGGGCGTGACGGCTGGCCGGATCCTTCAATACGGCGCGGCGGCGGCGGCTGCTGCTCTCTTTGCCCGGATGGGGCATGCTTATGCCACCGATCTGATGCCGGCGGTGCGCCCGCTGGTGCTGCCCGATATGCGGCTGCGGGCCTATGACATCGCCTATCTGCAGGATATCGCCGGGGCGCTCGGCGCGCAGCGGCTTTCGGAATACACCGGTTTTCTGCTCGGGGCGGACCGGGGTTTCATGGTGACGCTGACGCTGTTTTTCCTGATCGCCGCGCTGCGGGCGACTGGGCCGGTCTGGCTGCGCGCGGCGGCGGGCGCGGCGGGCCTTGGCTATCTGTTCTGCGACTGGTCGGAGAACCAGCAGCTCTATACGCTTCTTTCCGCGACCCGGCCGGATCAGGCCATCGTCGCGCAGGCGCATGTCTTCACTTCGGCCAAGTTCGGGCTCCTGCTGGGGGCGGCTGGCCTTGTGTCGGCGGCATGGATGAAATGGAGAACCACATGACCGAACCGTTTACCGTGGCCATCGACGGGCCGGCGGCCTCGGGCAAGGGCACGATCTCGCGGGCGGTGGCCCGGCGCTTCGGCTTCGCCCATCTGGACACCGGCCTGCTTTATCGTGCGGTGGGGGCGAGGATGCTGCAGGGCACCGATCCGATCGCGGCGGCGCAGGCGCTGAGCGCCGAGGATCTTGCGGACGAGGCGCTGCTGCGCGGTGCCGCGGCCGCCGAGGCCGCCAGCAAGGTGGCGGTGATCCCCGAGGTGCGCGCGGCGCTGGTCGATTTCCAGCGCGCCTTCGCCCGCCGCGCGGGTGGCGCGGTGCTGGACGGGCGCGACATCGGCACGGTGATCTGTCCCGAGGCGGAGGTGAAGCTTTTCGTCACGGCGAGCCCGGAGGTGCGGGCGCACCGGCGCTATCTGGAGCTGAGGGCGCGCGGCGACGACACCAGCGAGGACGCGGTTCTGGCCGATGTGCAGGCGCGCGACGAGCGCGACAGCGCCCGCGCCACCGCACCGCTGCGGGCGGCGGAGGATGCGGTGCGGATCGACACCTCGCACCTGGATATCGAGGCGGCGGTCGAGGCCGCCGTGCGGGTGGTTGAGGCAGAACGGGCGAAGGGGGCCTGAGGCAATGCAGATGCGGAAAATGGGCAAGGGCGGCGCGTCGATCTCGGCGCTGGGCATCGGGGCGATGTCGTTCTCGAATTTCTACGGCCCCACTGACGAGACCGCGAGCCACGCCATTCTGGACGCCGCGCTGGAGCTGGGGGTGAGCCATGTCGACACCTCCAACGTCTACGGCATGGGCGGGTCGGAAAAGGCCATCGGCTCCTTCCTGGCGGCACGTTCCGGCGCGCGCGACCGTTTCCACATCGCCACCAAGGCCGGCATCACCAAGAACGCCGACGGCAAGCGCTGCTACGACAATTCGCTCGCGCATCTCGAGGCGGAACTGGACGGCTCGCTGGCGCGGATGGGGATCGACTGCGTCGATCTGTTCTACATCCACCGCCGGCAGGCCGAGATGCCGATCGAGGAGGCGACCGAAAACCTCGCCGCGCTGGTGAAGAAGGGCAAGGCGCGCGCCATCGGCTTTTCCGAGATCGCGCCGGCCAGTCTGCGCCGGGCGGCATTGGTGCATCCCGTGGCGGCGGTGCAGTCGGAATATTCGCTGTCGACCCGGGCGCCCGAACTGGGTCTGCTGCAGGCCTGCGCCGAGCTGGGCACCGCGCTGGTGGCGTTTTCGCCGGTGGGCCGGTCGCTGCTGACCGACACCCCGCTGTCGCGGCAGGCGATGGCTGCCTCGGACTTTCTGGCCGGCAATCCGCGCTTCACCGAACCGAACCTGAGCGCCAATCTGGCGATCACCGACCGGTTCCGGACGCTGGCGGCGGAGATGGGCGTGCCGGCGGCGGCACTGTCGATCGCCTGGCTGCTGCATCGGGGCGATCACGTGATCCCGATCCCCGGCACCCGCTCGGTCGGTCATTTCCGCGAACTGGTGGCGGGCTGCGATCTGACGCTGACCGAGGATGATATGGCCCGGATCGAGACGCTGCTGCCGGTGGGCTGGGCGCATGGCGACCGCTACAGTGACGCCCAATGGATCGGGCCGGAACGGTTCTGCTGAGGCGGGTGGCGCGGAAAACCCAGACCGCGCCATGCGGACATCCCGGCCCGGAACAAGGCGCGAAGCGCCGCCGGCCAGCGCCCGACCGCCCCTATGGGCGGGCGCTTCTCGGGTGTCAGTGCGCTGAATGCGGGCTCGATATGGCGGCGACCACAAAGTGACGCTCTCATAGCGAGGCAGCGCCCACCCGCGGCCGGGTGCTGCCCTAGGTCGTGCACTTGTCTGACGGATGATGGCTGCCCGGGCTGACGCCCGGGCATGCGTCTCAGGCGCCGATCTGCGCGCGCAGCACCCGCCGCAGGATCTTGCCGGCGGTGGATTTGGGGATCTCCGGCACGATCTCCATCCGGCGGATCTGCTTGTAATGCGACAACCGGCCTTCCAGATAGCCCTGCAGCGTCTCCAGCGTCGGAGTGGCGCCCGGCGCCGGCACCACGAAGGCCATCGGCACCTCGCCCGCCTCCGGGTCCGGGGCGCCGATCACCGCCACATCGGCGATCTCGTGATGGGTCAGGATCTCCGCCTCGACCTCGGCCGGCGCGACCTGGAAGCCCTTGTACTTGATCAGCTCCTTCAGCCGGTCGGTGATATAGAGGTATCCGTCCGCGTCGAAATGGCCGATGTCGCCGGTGCGCATCCAGCCGCCGTCGACGATGGTCTCGGCGGTTGCCTTCGGATTGTTCAGATAGCCCTTCATCACCTGCGGCCCGCGCACCCAGAGCTCGCCATCCTCGCCCAGCGGCAGGTCGTGGCCGGTCGCCGGATCGACGATGCGGCATTCGGTGTTCGACACGGTGACGCCCGAGGCGCCGGGTTTGCCATGGCCCTGCGGCGACACGTGGCTGACCGGGCTCAGCTCGGTCATGCCATAGCCCTGCGTCGCATTGGTGCCCAGCCGCTTGCCCATCGCCTCGGCCACATCGGCGCCCAGCGGCGCGGCGGCAGAGTTCACCTGCTCGACGAAGGAGAGGTCGTATTTCTCGACCAGCGGATGCTTGGCCAGCGCCAGCGCCACCGGCGGCACGATCCACAGCCGCGGCGTGCGGTACTTGGTGATCAGCTCAAGGAACAGCTCCAGATCGAAGCGCGGCATGGTCACCAGCCCGCCGCCGGCGGCCAGGTAGATGTTCATCAGCACTTCCAGCCCGTAGATGTGGAAGAACGGCAGGAAGGCCACCGTCAGCTCGCCCTCTTTCACATCGGCGGGGGCCAGCGACTGGTCGATGTTCACCGCCAGATTGCGGTGGGTCAGCATCACCCCCTTGGGCAGCCCGGTGGTGCCCGAGGAATAGGGCAGGGCGACCACATGGTCGTCCAGATCGACCGGCGCCTGCGCCGCCAGCGGCGCCCCCATCAGCGCCGAGAGCGGGGTGGCACCCTCGGCCTCGCCGATCACCACGATCTCCTTGACGCCGGTGCCCTCGGCCGCGGCCTTGGCGGTGTCGAGGAACAGCGGAATGGTGACCAGGATCTCGGCCCCGGAATCGATCAGCTGATGATTCACCTCATGGGCGGTATAGGTGGGGTTGATGGTGGTGACGGTGCCGCCGGCCCAGGCCGCGCCATGGAACACCACGCAATATTCCGGAATATTCGGCGCCATCAGCGCCAGCACCCGCCCCGGGGCATAGCCGCGTTCGGTCAGCCCGCCGGCCAGCGATTTCACCGCACCGATGAACTGGGCGCCCGTCATCGACCGGCCGCTGGGGCCGTCGATCAGGATGGTGCGGTCCGGGTCGATGCCCT
>JBFXGQ010000118.1:0-9682 GCA_050177915.1 Pseudodonghicola sp.
CGAGTCCCACTAGTGCCTCGATGAACCTTTAGGTGTCAATCACGCTAGAAAGACTGTACTCGCCCGGCCTCTCTTGGCCAGTTTCGCTGTGGTCGCACGATCAAAGTGACGGGATGAGGAGCGGAGGAGAGATCCTTTGGGGCCTCCGCGGCAGACTCTCCCTGAGCACAACAAAAAAGCCAGCAGAGCGATCTCTACCGGCTTCGAATGCCTGACGTGCGCAGATTTCCCAACAAAATGGACAATCTTCCGTCATTAATGGAAGATCTATCCGTCACTTTTCATTTCAAAAGGTGATTTGGTGGAGCCTAGGGGGATCGAACCCCTGACCTCTTGCATGCCATGCAAGCGCTCTCCCAGCTGAGCTAAGGCCCC
Source organism: Pseudodonghicola sp. (assembly GCA_050177915.1). Taxonomy (GTDB): domain Bacteria; phylum Pseudomonadota; class Alphaproteobacteria; order Rhodobacterales; family Rhodobacteraceae; genus Pseudodonghicola. The sequence continues at coordinate 376 of JBFXGQ010000118.1, forward strand.
GTCGCCGTCTCCGGCGGTGTGCGCGTCGTTTACGGAACGGCGCGGGGATGTTCAAGCGAAAAAATCACTCCGGCGGCGCGATTTTTTGCGGGCCCCGATCCCGGTCGCTTCGCCGGGTCGAAAGCCTGGGGGCGGGGCGCCGCAGCGGTCCCGCCCATCCCGGGTCAGACGTCGTCTTCGTCCCCGGACATATCGGCGATATCGTCGAGCGACACGTTGTCCTCGTCGTCGTCGTCCAGAACGTCATCGCCCAGATCGACATCGACGGAGTCATCGTCGTCCAGCACCACGTCGTCGTCGTCCAGCGCGCTTTGCTTGGCTTTCAGCGTCGCGGCATCTTCGGCATCGGCAGCGATCATGCGGCTTTTGCCGATATCAAGCTCGACGATCTCGCCGGTGTAGGGACTGATGATCGGGCTCTTGTTCAGGTCGTAGAACCGCTTGCCGGTGGTCGGGCAAACGCGCTTTACGCCCCATTCTTCCTTGGGCATGAGAAATCCCCTTGATTATATGATGAGTCGTGTCGACGATTCCGTGCACGTGCCATATGAGGTAGACACTGTCAAAGCCTTTGAGGGAGCGGAAACCGCGCCGATGGCCGATCATTTCCTGCCGGGCGTGCCGCCCGTGCCGCTGACGCTGCGCCGCTCGGCCCGGGCACGGCGGATCAGCCTGCGCATTTCGCAGCTCGACGGGCGGGTGACGCTGACCCTGCCGCGCGGCGTGCCCGAGGCCGAGGGGCTGGATTTCGCGCAGGAAAAGGCCGACTGGATCCGCAGCCATCTCGGGGCGCGCAGCGCCGATATCCGCGCCGCGCCCGGCGCGATCCTGCCGATCGAGGGGGTGGCGCGGCGAATCGTGCCGGCGGCGGGGCGGCGGGTGGTGCTGAGCCCGGGCGAGATCGCCGTGCCCGGTCCGGCGGTGGCGGCGCGGCTGCACTCCTGGCTGCGCGAGCTGGCGCGCGACCGGCTGGCCGAGGCCTCGGATGCCTATGCCCGCGCGCTGGGACGCGACTATGCCCGCATCACCCTGCGCGACACCCGCTCGCGCTGGGGATCGTGTTCGACGCAGGGGGCGCTGATGTATTCCTGGCGGCTGGTGATGGCGCCGCCCGAGGTGCTGCGCTATGTCGCCGCGCATGAGGTGGCGCATCTGGCCGAGATGAACCATTCGGCGGCCTTCTGGGCGGTGGTGGAGCGGCTCTATGGTGGCTACGAGGCGCCGCGCCGCTGGCTGCACGAGCAGGGCGCCGGGCTGCACCGGATCCGGTTCCAGGACTGAGCCGCCGTCCGCCGTTCGGACGGTCGCCCGACAGGGCCGCTTGACGGGGCCGCCGTTTGTGATCACATGAGCGCCATGTTGATCCAGCCTCGCCCCACCGAACAGGCGCTTGCCGCCCACGACCGTGTCTACCGCAGCCTGCGGTCGCGGATCATGCATGGCGAGATCGCGCCCGGCGTGGCGCTGACCCTGCGCGGCATCGGCCGCGAATTCGACGTGTCGATGACGCCCGCGCGCGAGGCGGTGCGGCGGCTGGTGGCCGAGGGGGCACTGCTGCTGTCGAGCTCGGGCCGGGTGTCGACCCCCGATCTCAGTCCGGAGCGGATCGAGGAACTGGCGGCGCTGCGGGCGCTGCTGGAGGTCGAACTGGCCAGCCGCGCCCTGCCGCGCGCCCATATGGCGCTGATCGACCGGCTGACCAGCATCAACACGGTGATCGCCGAACGGGTGCAGAAACGCGATGCGGTGGGCTATATCCGCTCGAACCTGGAGTTCCACCGCACCCTCTATCTGCGCGCCCAGGCGCCGGCGATGCTGGCCATGGCGGAAACCGTCTGGCTGCAGCTGGGCCCGACCATGCGGGCGCTCTACGGCCGGCTGAACCGCACCGAACCGCCGCATTTCCACCGGCTGATCATCGCCGCGCTGAAGGCCGGCGACGAGCCGGGGCTGCGGCTGGCGGTGCGTTCGGACGTGACCCAGGGGCTGCGGCTGCTGACGCGCTAGGGGGCGCCCCTGCGGGGCGTGCCTCCGGCGGGGATATTTTCAGCCAGAAAAAGAACGGGGGCGCGGGCAGTTGGGCGCGCCGGCGTTTTGCGCTAGTTTGCGGCAAAACGAGAGCAGCAAGACGAGATATGGAGGCAGGACAGATGAGGGTTTCGAGGCGGGTCTTCGGTATCGGCGCGGCGGCGAGCCTGCTGGGCGCGTGTTCGGGCGGCATGCCGCAGGCGGCGGCACCGGCGCCGATGCGGCCGGTGGCCAATCCGGGCTATGACGCCTGGGTGGCGGGGTTCCGGGCGCGGGCCGCCGCCAAGGGGATCGCGCCGCAGGTGCTGGCGCGCGCCTTTCGCGGCGCCGGATATCTGCCCGATGTGATCGAGCGCGACCGCAACCAGACCGAATTCACCCGCTCGCTGGAGGATTATCTGGCGATCGCCGCCTCGGACGAGCGGGTGGCGACAGGGCGGGCGATGTTGCAGCGGCACGGCGCGCTGCTGGGGCGGATCGAGGCAAAATACGGTGTCGAGGCGCCGGTGGTCTGTGCCGTCTGGGGGCTGGAAAGCCGCTATGGCCAGCGGCGCGGCGATGTGCCGGTCGTGTCGGCGCTGTCGACGCTGGCCTATGACGGGCGGCGCGGCGCGTTCTTCGAAAACCAGCTGATCGCGGCGCTGAAGATCCTGCAGAATGGCGATGTGACGCCGGAGCGGATGACCGGCAGCTGGGCGGGCGCCATGGGGCACACGCAGTTCATCCCGACCTCCTATCTGGCCTATGCGGTGGATTTCAATGGCGACGGGCGGCGCGATATCTGGTCGGAGGATCCGGGCGATGCGCTGGCCTCGGCCGCCGCCTATCTGTCGCGCTCGGGCTGGCGGCACGGACAGCCATGGGGGCTGGAGGTGGCGCTGCCGGAGGGGTTCGACCCCGGCCGCATCGGCCGCGGCTAGGAGCGCGGCGCCGGCGAATGGGCGGCGCTGGGGGTGCGGCCGGCGGCCGGCGGGCGGCTGCCCGACCACGGTCCGGCGGCGGTGCTGGCCCCGGCGGGGGTGGCGGCGCCGGCCTTTCTGGTGTTCCGCAACTTCTGGGTCATCCTGCGCTACAACAACTCAGAGAAATACGGGCTGGGCATTGGCCATCTGTCGGACCGGATCGCCGGCGGGCCGCCGTTGCACGGGCGGTTCCCGCCGGATGCGAAGGGGATGACGCTGGCCGACCGCAAGGAGCTGCAGCAGCGGCTGACGCGGGCGGGCTACGATACCGGCGGCAGCGACGGGGTGATCGGCGACAAGACCCGGACGGCGATTGCCGGATATCAGCGCAAGGCCGGCCTGCCGGTCACCGGCGAGCCCGGCATGACGCTGTTGCGGCATCTGCGGAAGTAGCGCGGTAGAATCTCGCGGTCTCTCCCCCTGCGGGGGGACGGGGGCGGCTCAGGCCGCCAGCCCCTGCGCGCCCATGTCGAGGAACTTCTGCCGCCGGTCCTTGATCAGGGCGGCGGGTTTCTTGCCGCTCATATCGGCCAGCATGGCGCGGATGGTGTCGCCGACCGCGGCGATGGCGGTCTCGCGGTCACGGTGGGCGCCGCCCAGCGGCTCGGGAATCACCCGGTCGACCACCTTGAGCTTGAGCAGGTCCTGCGCGGTCAGCCGCATCGCCTCGGCGGCCTCGCGCATCTTCTCGGCGTCCTTCCACAGGATCGAGGCGCAGCCTTCCGGCGTGATCACCGAATAGACCGAATGTTCCAGCATCGCCACGCGGTCGGCGGTGGCCAGCGCCACGGCGCCGCCCGAGCCGCCCTCGCCGATGATGACCGAGACCAGCGGCACGCCGATCTGCAGGCATTTCTCGGTCGAGCGGGCAATCGCCTCGGACTGGCCGCGTTCCTCGGCGCCCTTGCCGGGATAGGCGCCGGGGGTGTCGACCAGGGTGACCACCGGCAGGCCGAACTTGTCGGCCAGCTCCATCAGCCGCACCGCCTTGCGATAGCCTTCGGGGCGCGCCATGCCGAAATTGTGCAGGATGCGGGATTTGGTGTCGTTGCCCTTCTCCTGCCCGATCACCACGACGGGGCGGTCGTCGAACCGCGCCAGCCCGCCCATCACCGCGAGGTCGTCGGCGAAATTGCGATCGCCCGCCAGCGGCGTGTATTCGGTGAAGAGCGCGCTGATGTAGTCGCTGCAATGCGGCCGGTCGGGGTGGCGCGCCACCTGGCACTTCCGCCAGGGCGTCAGCGTCTTGTAGAGATCGCGCAGCAGCGCCGAGGCCTTGGCGTCGAGCGCGGCGGCCTCGTCGGCGACGTCCATCTCCTCATTGGCCCGCGCCAGGGCGCGCAACTCCTCCGCCTTGCCTTCGATCTCGGCCAGGGGTTTTTCGAAATCCAGATACTGGGTCATCGGGCCTCTCGCTGCGGAACCACATGCGCTGTCACCGGGGCTATATGACGCCGCGGCGGCGCAGATGCAACTGATCGCCGGCATTGCGCGGCCGGGAGAGGCGGCGATCGGTGGCGCGGCGCCCGCGAACGGGCTTGCCCGGCGGCCCGGCGCTGCCTAGGCTGAGGCTGATCTGTTGGTTCCGGCGGGCGCCGTGGTGCCGCCGATTGGGAAGGGGTCCCGTCATGAAATCCGGTATTCGCGCGGCTGTGGCCGTCCTCGCTCTGGCCGCTGCCACCGTGGCGGGGGCAGCGCCGCTCAAGCTCAGCCCGGCCAGCCCGCAGCCCGGCGGGCTGAGCGAGGGGCTGTCGGTGGTCTATGGCTATGCGCCCGACGGTCAGGACATCCGCACGCTGGCCGACGCCGGCGCCATCCTGCGCGCGGGCGGCAAGGCGGGGGCGGCGCTGCGCGGGCTGGATTACCGTGACAACAACATCGGCGAGAACACGCTGACCTCGGCCCGGGCCGAGAATGTCGCGGCGTCGATCAAGGGCTATATCCGGTTCGACGCGCCGGGGGTCTATGAGGTGGATTTCTACACCAACGACGGGCTCGACGCGCGGATCGGCGGCCAGCGGGTGGGGTTCTTCGACGGCCGGCAGTCCTGCGACAGCACCTATGTCACCGAGGTCGAGGTGCCGCAGGCCGGCTGGTACGCGTTCGAGGCGACCTATTTCAACCGGCTCAACACCTCCTGCCTGATGATGCGACGGGCGCAGAAGGGCAAGCCGCTGAAATGGGTGCCGAACAAGGCGTTCGGGCACAAATAGGCCTCAGTCCAGGCCCAGGGCCGCACGCAGCGCGGTCTCGGGTGAGCTGAGCACCGGGATCGCGGTGTCCAGATGCGCCGCCGCCCCGGCCATCGAGGCCTGGGCGAGGGCGACACAGCCGGTCTCGGGCGCCGCGCGCAGCGCCGCGGTCACCTGCACGGCGATGGCGGCGGCGAAAGCTTCTGTCTCCCCGGCCTCGAACAGCGGCCAGAGGGCGCCGAGATCCAGCAGGCGGATCTCGGCGGTCTTGCCTTCGGCGGCAAAGGCCGCGGCCAGCAGATCGCGTGAGGTCGCGCGCGTGCTTTCAAGACAATAGGCCAGCAGCACCGGCCCGGCCGTCCGCGCCGCCTGCGCCATCATCGGCGCGTCGATGCGGATCGCCCCGGCGGCGCCGGCCACCGGCCCCAGGGTGGTGCAGCTGCACAGGACCGGGCCGGGGGCCGCGGCAATCGCCGCCGCGATTTCGCCGGCCAGACCGGCGCCGATGCCGCCCTGCGCGCGGGCCAGCCAGTCGGGGCGCACGATATGGGTCAATTGCGTCCCCGGCGCGAAGCGGGCGGCCAGCGCGTCGAAGCTGGCGCGATGCAGCTCGGCGGTATGCAGCAGGGTCAGCGCGGCCATCGGATCCTCAGTGAAAAGGGGCGCCAAAGGCGCCCCTGACAGATGCTGCAATCGCGGCGGGGTCAGTTGCCCGCGATCATCTCGGCCTGACGCACGATCACCTCGGCCTGCTTGATGCTGGCGATATCGACCAGACGGCCCTTGTAGACGGTGGCGCCTTCGCCGCGCGCCTTGGCCGCTTCCATCGCCTCGAGGATCTCGCGCGCCTCGGTCACCGCAGCCTCGGAGGGGGTGAAGATCTCGTTCGCCAGCGCCACCTGCTTGGGGTGGATCGCCCATTTGCCGACCATGCCCAGCGTCGCCGAACGCAGCGCCTGGGCGCGGAAGCCCTCGTCATCGCTGAAGTCGCCGAACGGGCCGTCGACCGGGAGCACGCCATGGGTGCGGCAGGCGGCGACGATGGCGGCCTGCGCCCAATGCCAGGGGTCCGACCAGTACTTGGCGCCGTCGCGCAGCATGTAGTAGTTTTCCTGGGTGCCGCCGATGCCGGTGGTCTGCATCCCCATCGAGGCGGCGAAATCCGCGGCGCCGAGGCTCATCGCCACCAGGCGGGGGCTGGCGGCGGCGATCTCCTCGACATGGGCGATGCCGGCGGCCGATTCGATGATCACCTCGAACTTGATCTTCTTGGCTCGACCCTTGGCGGTCTCCACCGCGGTGGCCAGCGCGTCGACCGCATAGATGTCGGCGGCGCAGCCCACTTTCGGGATCATGATCTGGTCCAGACGCTCGCCGGCCTGCTCCAGCAGGTCGATCACGTCACGATACCAGTAGGGGCTGTCGAGCCCGTTGATCCGCACCGACAGCGTCTTGTTGCCCCAGTCGATGTCGGAAATCGCCTTGATGATATTGGCGCGGGCGCTGTCCTTGTCCGAGGGGGCGACCGAATCCTCCAGATCCAGGTTGATCACGTCGGCGGCGCTGGCGGCCATCTTCTCAAAGATCGCCGGACGCGAACCGGGGCCGAACAGCTGGCAGCGGTTGGGGCGTGCCGGGGCGGCGGGCTGGATGCGGAAGCTCATGGGCGTATCCCTCCGGGTAAGGATGTTGCGATTTTTCAGTCTCAGGCCGTATTAAATTGCGCGTTTTCCTGCAAGCGGATTGTGCGCCTGCAGCATTCCCCGGGCAGGGGGCATCTGGCGGCTGCTTCGGCGATTCGGGGGGATCGCTGCGCGAATCTTCGGCGCTGGGGCGAATGTGTCGAAGAATCTTGTGTCGATCCGGCCCGGCTGCGTGGAAAACGCGATACAATCCATCGGGCATTTCGTTAGCGTGTGCAGGAATCACGATGGAGACACGCGCGATGATCGAGACCCCGTATCTGTTGTTCCTGGGCGACGCCCCCGACCAGTTGGCGGCCAAGGTGGCGCAGGGCATCAAGGACTGGCGGCCGGAGAATGCCGTCGGTCAGTTCCGCATGGAGGGCTGCAAGGCCGATCTGGGCCTGACCGACATGACCCTGGCCGAAGCCAAGGCTGCCGGCGCCAAGACGCTGGTGATCGGCGTCGCCAACCGCGGCGGGCTGATCAGCCAGGAATGGAAAAAGGTGCTGGTGGCGGCGCTGGAAGAGGGCTTCGACCTCGCCTCGGGCCTGCACAACCTGCTGCGCGACGAGGCCGATCTGGTCGCCGTCGCCGCGGCCACCGGCCGCAGCCTGCATGACGTGCGCATCCCGTCCGTCAAATATCCGATCGCCAACGGCGTGAAGCGGACCGGCAAGCGCTGCCTGGCCGTCGGCACCGACTGTTCGGTGGGCAAGATGTACACCGCGCTGGCGATGGATGCCGAGATGCGCGAGCGCGGCATCCCGTCGACCTTCCGCGCCACCGGCCAGACCGGTATCCTGATCACCGGCGACGGCGTGCCGCTGGATGCGGTGATCGCCGACTTCATGGCCGGCTCGATCGAATATCTGACCCCCGACAACGATCCCGAGCACTGGGACCTGATCGAGGGCCAGGGCTCGCTGTTCCACGTCAGCTATTCGGGCGTGACCATGGCGCTGGTGCATGGCGGCCAGCCCGATGCGCTGGTGCTCTGCCACGAGCCGACCCGCCCGCATATGCGCGGCCTGCCGGGCTATCAGCTGCCGACGCTCGAGGCGCTGCGCGAGGTCGCGCTGACGCTGGCCAAGGTGGCCAACCCGGCCTGCGTGGTGGTTGGCGTTTCGGTCAACACCCAGCATATGTCCGAGGACGAGGCGCAGGCCTATCTGGCCAAGATCGAGGCCGATATGGGGCTGCCCGCCACCGACCCGTTCCGCTATGGTGCGGCCAAGCTGGTGGATGCGCTGGCGGCGCTCTGAGGTTCGGCGCGCCGGCCCGGGACTCCTGCCGGACGCCTCCGGCGGGAGTATTTGGGGCGAGAAGAAGAGCGGGCGCGCGGCCGGCGGCGGCGCGCCCGGGCCGGTCGGACGGGCCGGATTGGAACAAGAAGAAGAGGGCGCGGCGCGCCCTGACGGGGAGACGGAATGACCATCGAAGTCACGCGCGACGTATTCAAGCTGGCCCAGGTCTTTACCATCAGCCGCGGCTCGCGGACCGAGGCGCAGGTGCTGACGGTGCGGGTGACCCGCGGCGGGGTGACCGGATGGGGCGAATGCGTGCCCTACGCCCGCTATGACGAGACGCTGGAGAGCGTCGAGGCCGAGATCCGCGGCCTGCCCGCCGATGTGACCCGCGCCGCGCTGCAGGATCTGCTGCCCGCCGGCGCCGCCCGCAACGCGGTCGATTGCGCGCTGTGGGACCTGGAGGCGAAGGCCGCCGGCAAGCGGGTGTGGCAACTGGCCGGGCTGCCGGTGCCGGGGCCCGAGATCACCGCCTATACGCTGTCGCTCGACACGCCCGAGGCGATGCGGGCGCAGGCCGCCAAGAACGCCTTCAGGCCGCTCTTGAAGATCAAGCTCGGCACCCCCGACGACATGCCGCGGCTGGAGGCGGTGCGCGCCGGCGCGCCCGCGTCGCGGATCATCGTCGACGCCAACGAGGGCTGGTCGGCCGAGGTCTATGCCGATCTGGCGCCGCATCTGGTGCGGCTGGGCGTGAAGCTGGTGGAACAGCCGCTGCCGGCGTCGCAGGACGAGGCGCTGATCGGCATGGAGCGGCCGGTGCCGGTCTGCGCCGACGAGAGCTGCCACGACCGCGCCTCGCTGTCGCATCTCAAGGGCAAATACGATGTGATCAACATCAAGCTCGACAAGACCGGCGGGCTGACCGAGGCGCTCAAGCTGCGCGCGGCGGCGCTGGCCGAGGGCTATGGCATCATGGTCGGCTGCATGGTGGGCTCCTCGCTGGCCATGGCGCCGGCGACGCTGGTGGCGCAGGGCGCGGCGGTGGTGGACCTTGACGGGCCGCTCCTGTTGGCAGAAGACCGCGACCATCCGCTGTGCTTTGACGACAAGGGCGTGCATCCCCCCGATGCGGCGCTCTGGGGCTGACAGCGGGGACAGTTTCCCCGGACCGGGGATCACCCCCTCCCTGACCC
>JBFXGQ010000119.1:0-9661 GCA_050177915.1 Pseudodonghicola sp.
ACCATGGGAAATCCACGCTTGCAGACCGCCTGATCCAGGAGACCGGGACGGTGCAGGACCGTGACATGAAAGAGCAGCTGCTTGACGCGATGGATATCGAGCGCGAGCGCGGCATCACCATCAAGGCCAACACCGTCCGGCTGGACTACAAGGCCGACGATGGCGAGACCTATGTCCTGAGCCTGATCGACACCCCGGGCCATGTCGACTTCGCCTATGAGGTCTCCCGCTCGATGCGCGCGGTCGAGGGCTCGCTGCTGGTGGTCGATTCGACCCAGGGCGTCGAGGCGCAGACGCTGGCCAACGTCTATCAGGCGATCGACGCCGGGCACGAGATCGTGCCGGTGTTCAACAAGATCGACCTGCCGGCTTCCGACGTCTCGCGCGTGGCGGAGCAGGTCGAGGATGTGATCGGCATCGACGCCTCGGGTGCCATCGCAGTCTCGGCCAAGACCGGGGTCGGCATCCATGAGGTGCTGGAGGCCATCGTCCACCATCTGCCGGCGCCGCAGGGCAACCGCGACGCGCCGCTCAAGGCGATGCTGGTGGACAGCTGGTACGATTCCTATCTGGGCGTCGTGGTTCTGGTCCGCATCATGGACGGCGTCCTGAAGAAGGGCGAGCGCGTCAAGATGATGTCGAACGGCAGCATCCACCATGTCGACCGCATCGGCGTGTTCCGGCCGCAGATGCAGCCGGTCGATCAGCTGGGCCCGGGCGAGATCGGCTTTCTCACCGCCTCGATCAAGCAGGTGCGCGACACCCGCGTCGGCGACACCATCACGCATGAGAAGAAGGGCTGCGACAAACCGCTGCCGGGCTTCAAGCCGGCGCAGCCGGTGGTGTTCTGCGGCCTCTTCCCGGTGGACAGCTCGGAATTCGAGGATCTGCGCGACGCCATCGACAAGCTGGCGCTGAACGACGCCAGCTTCTCCTTCGAGATGGAGACCTCGGCCGCGCTCGGCTTCGGCTTCCGCTGCGGCTTCCTCGGGCTGCTGCACCTCGAGGTGATCCGCGACCGTATCGAGCGGGAATACAATATCGAGCTGATCACCACCGCGCCCTCGGTGGTCTATCACATCTACATGCGCGACGGCACCATGCGCGAGCTGCACAACCCGGCCGACATGCCCGACCTGACCCATGTCGATCATATCGAGGAGCCGCGGATCAAGGCCACCATCCTGGTGCCGGACGACTACCTGGGCGATGTGCTGAAGCTCTGCCAGGACCGGCGGGGGATCCAGGAGGATCTGTCCTATGCCGGCTCGCGCGCCATGGTGGTCTACGACCTGCCGCTGAACGAGGTGGTGTTCGACTTCTACGACCGGCTGAAATCGGTGACCAAGGGCTATGCCAGCTTCGACTACCAGATGACCGGCTACCGGCAGGACAGTCTGGTCAAGATGCAGATCCTGGTGAACGACGAGCCGGTCGATGCGCTGTCGACCATGGTTCACCGCGACCGGGCCGAGATGCGCGGCCGCGCCATGGTGGAAAAGCTCAAGGACCTGATCCCGCGCCACATGTTCAAGATCCCGATCCAGGCGGCGGTGGGCGGCAAGGTGATCGCGCGCGAGACGCTGTCGGCGCTGCGCAAGGACGTGACCGCCAAATGCTACGGCGGCGACGCCACCCGGAAGCGCAAGCTGCTGGACAAGCAGAAGGCGGGCAAGAAGAAGATGCGCCAGTTCGGCAAGGTCGAGATCCCGCAGGAGGCGTTCATCTCGGCGCTGAAGATGGACAACTGAGGCTGTTCGCTTTCAGGAGGCTGTAGGGGTATGACCGGTTTGGGAGGATGCGACATTGGTCAACTATGTGCTTCCCGTACGAGCAGGGTGGCTCCGACAAGGCCTTGATCGTTTGAGCGCGGGCAAGATTGCCGGGTCAGCAGTCTTTTTCATGCTCTGAAATTCATTATTCGACAATCTTGTTGGGTAGTGCCTTTGATGGCTTCGGGTATGCAGAGTGGGCTTGCCTCGTAGTCAGGGAACGTGGACACCAAACATTTCAGCCCTGACATCATGGAGCCGATGAAGCGCATAGACAATGCTATGTGTCAGGGAATGCAGCTGCGTTAGGATGCGGGGCTCTGCTCCGTGGCGTTCTGGCATGTGGTCCGCTTGTTGACACGACGCTTTGCTTTGAGTGTTTCCGTCGAATTTGAGCAGCACCTCTGAGGTGCTCTATTGTCTTGTCTCCTTGACTCGTGATGTTTTTTGTTGGAGCATAATTGCCTGACGTTTATGGAGGTGCTCGTGTTCTCTCATTCGTTTCGGGATGTCATATCTTTAGGGGATATTCAGGTTACCGACGTCAAGATCACTCAGAAATCCTGCGTCGATGAGATTTGGGATAAGAAGGAGATTGTGGGGAAGAGGTTTGAGCGGTGTTGCTTTGTAGAGATAGGTGCGCGGGATGCGAGGTTTCGCGATTGTGTTTTCCAGGCGTGCACTTTTGAAAATGTCTATCTAAAAGGTGCGGCGTTCAATAATGTTAGTTTTATTGGGAGTGATTTCGAGAGGTGTAATTTCCACTCCGCGCGGTTTCATGATTGTATTTTTGACTATACCAAGTTTATTCGATGCCATCTTACGCCTGAGCAGGTGCGTGACAACTTACCTAGCAATCCTTCCGCATCGTATCGCTTACTTCGAAATTTTTACGAGGAAGCGCGAGCTCTGGGGAACTGGGGGGACATGAAGCAACTCTTTTTTTTAAGTAAGCGGGAGGAGGATAGGCATTCGAAATACATTTTTTCCAGCTACAATGAATACTACAAGAGAACGTATTCATTTCCCAGTCGTGTTCGAAGTTTTCTGAAATATTCTGCTTCAGTTTTTAGTCGTTGGGTTTGGGGTTACGGGAGGTCTCCGATGATATTGGTTCGGAATCTTATCGTTTTCCTGTTTCTCTTTCCGTGGTTTGTGTATAGGTCATCTTCTGTGTCCGGTGGGGCTGCAAAGTTTGTCGGTGACTATTGGGACTATTTTCGCGCGTCGCTCGTTATCACTCTTCCGTTTACGAGTATTCGAGAGGAAGATAGCATTTTGAAAATCGTTTCTACAACGCCACAATGGGCTCAGGCTACCGGTGCCGTTGTTGGGTTGGTTTTCTTTGGTATGTTTCTTTCTATTTTGTATTCCCGTATAGCTGGGGAGTGAGGTTTAAATGTTGGCGAGCCAAGGGGGAGGTGAGCTTTTTGGGCAGTCTTGAGGTGAGAAATATTTGATCGCCTTACGTAATCTAGGTATTCGTACTACTTAATACGGTTGGTGGACTTCATGCAGGCGTCGCCACCAACAGTTGGCCAGCGAGGGTGGGGACTGGCTCCTTTGATCAAAACGCCTTCCCCTCCGCCCCCCAACCCCCTATAGCGCTCCCGACACCCCACAATCCGGAGCCCTATCATGCCCTGCGCCCTCTGTTCCGCTGACGCGCCCCTCACCGCCTATTCCGTCGCCGGCGGCCCGGCGGGGGCGAGTGTCGATCTCTGCGACACCTGCATTGCCCAGATCGAGGGTGAGCCCGATCCCACCCATTGGCGCTGTCTGTCGTCGTCGATGTGGTCGGAGGAGCCGGCGGTTCAGGTGCTGGCGGCGCGGATGCTCAAGCGGCTGGCGGATCAGGACTGGGCGCGCGATCTGGCCGAGCAGCTCTGGCTCGACGACGACACCCGTGCCTGGGCCGAGAACGTGCCGCAGGAGAGCGGCCACAAGGACAGCAACGGCGTGGCCCTGGCGCAGGGCGACACCGTGGTGCTGATCAAGGATCTGCCCGTCAAGGGCGCCAATTTCACCGCCAAGCGTGGCACGGCGGTGCGGGGCATCTCGCTGGTCCTGGACAATCCCGGCCAGATCGAGGGGCGGGTCGAGGGCCAGCGCATCGTCATCCTGACCGAGTTCGTCAAGAAGCGCTGAGCCCCCGGGGCGCGCGCCCGGCCCGGCCTTACAGTTTCTGCTGCACGTCCTGCGCCGCGTTCTCGATCGCGGTGCCGGCCTTGTTCAGGTCGCGGCCGGCGCCCTTGGCGGTTTCGCAGGCGGTCAGGGTCAGCAGGGTCAGGCCAATCAGAATCGCTCGGGTCATTGGGATCTCCGTTTCGCTCGATAGGGGGATATAGGCGCGTCCCCCCGGGTCCGGCAAGCGGGCCGGTGGCAAGGTGCCGCTCTCTGCCACATTCAAACATTCATAAGCCTCTATGCGAGTCGCGGAATTCCGCCTATCCTTTCCCGATCGTTAGGGAGGAACACATCATGAAATTCATTCTCGCGGCCGCCGTTCTGGCGGCCGGTTTCGCCGGTTCGGCCTGGGCCGAGACCCATCGCATCGCCGTCCATGTCGATCAGAGTGATCCGCAGGTGATGAACATGGCGCTGAACAATGTCGCCAACCTGGCCAAATACTATCAGGACAAGGGCGACGACATGGTGGTCGAGGTGGTGGCCTATGGCCCCGGTCTGGACATGTATGTCGCGGGCAAGAGCCCGGTCGCCGACCGTATCGCGGCGATGAGCATGGAGCTGCACAACATCTCCTTTTCCGCCTGCGGCAATACCGTGCGCGCGATGAGCGCCAAGGCCGGCCACGATATCGCCCTGCTGGAGGAGGCCCATGTGGTGCCCTCGGGCGTGGTGCGGCTGGTCGAGCTGCAGCAGGAGGGCTACGCCTATATCCGGCCCTGACGGGCGCTGACGGGCAGCCCATGATCCGGGTCGGGCGCTGCGACGTTCCGGCCCGATTTTTCCGCTGCGCCCGGCGGTGCAGCGTATAGGTTGGGCGCAGCGAATCTTTCCAGCGGAGGCTCCTATGCCCAGCCATTACTCTCGCGCCCAGATCGCCCTGCACTGGGGCATCTTCCTGCTTATCGTCGTCCAGTTCCTGTCCCACGAGGCCATCGCCGACAGCTGGGACGTGATCGAGGAGGGCGGCACGCCAGCCTTTTCGGCGCTGACCGCCTCGCATGTCTTTCTCGGCCTGCTGGTGCTGGCGCTGGTGGTCTGGCGCATCGCGCTGCGGCTGACCCGCGGCGCGCCGGCACTGCCGGCCGAGGAGCCGGCGCCGCTGAAGCTGGCCGCGCATCTGACCCATCTGGCGCTCTACGCGCTGATCCTGGCGATGCCGGTGACCGGCGCGCTGGCCTGGTTCGGAAGCATCGGCGATCTGGCCGAGGTGCACGAGGCGCTGTTCACCGCGCTCTTCATCCTGGTCGGGCTGCATGTGGTCGGCGCGCTCTACCAGCAGTTCGTGCTGAAGACCAATATCCTGGAGCGGATGAAGCGCGCCGGCTGAGGTGCGTGGCAGACGTCTTGCAGCCGGGCGGCGGTTGATCCGGATCAAGGCGCTGGCCGGCTGCGGCCGTTAGGGCGGCGGCATGAGCATTCTTGTCCTGATCCTGCATCTTTTCATCGGCGCCACCCTGTCGGGCGTGGCGCTGGTCGTCGTTCTGGTCGCCGGGCTGGACGGCGCCTGGCCGCTGGCGGCGGCGGTGGTGGGCGGTTTCGTTCTGGGCTTCCCGGTGGCGCGGCTGGTCGCCCGCGCCATGGCCGGGGAGTAGGGCTCAGGCCCCGCGCTCAGGTTCTGTGCTGCAGGGCGCCGGCGGCGCTGCTCAGCACGAACAACAGGGCGGCGGTGCAGACGATGCTGGGGCCGGTCGGGGTGTCGAGGATGAAGGCCGCCCAGAGCCCGCCCAGGGCCGAGACCGCGCCCAGCAGGGCGGCGCCCAGCGCCATCGCCTCGGGCGTGCGGGCCATCGGCCGTGCGGCAGCGGGCGGGATCACCAGCAGCGAGGCGATCAGCAGCACGCCTACCACCTTGATCGCCACCGCGACCACCACCGCCAGCGCCAGCGTCAGCACCAGTTCCTCGCGCCGCGGGTCGATGCCGCCGGCGCGCGCCAAGTCGGGGTTCAGCGTCGACAGCAGCAGTGCCGGCCAGCGCCACAGCGTCAGCCCCAGCACCAGTGCCGCGCCGCTCCAGATCACCCCGAGGTCGGATTTGGTCACCGCCAGGATGTCACCGAACAGAAAGGCCATGAGGTCCAGCCGCACGTCCGACAGCAGCGTCACCGCCACCAGACCGGCGGCCAGCGCGGTATGCGACATCACCCCCAGTGCGGTGTCCATGGCAAAGCCGCGCCCGGTCATGGTCGAGACCGCCAGCGCCATCAGCAGCGCCGCGATCAGCACCGCCGGCATCACCGCAAGGCCCAGCCCCAGCGCCACCGCAACGCCGAGGACGGCGGCATGCGCCGTCGCCTCGCCGAAATAGGCCATCCGGCGCCAGACCACGAAACAGCCCAGCGGTGCCGCGGCCACCGCCACGCCCAGCCCGGCCAGCGCGGCGCGGAGCAGAAAATCGTCCATAAGGCTCATGCGCCGGCATCCTCGTGCGAAGCGTGGGGGTGGAGGGCGTTGCCCTGTCCGGCGCCATGGGCATGGGGATGAGCATGATCGTGGGCATGATCGGGGCCATGGCCATGGTCGTGATCATGGGTGTGCTCATGCCGGTAGAGCGCCAGCGCGCCCTTGGTGCCGGTGCCGAACAGCGCCCGGTACTCGGGCGCGTCGGCGACGATCTCGGGGGCGCCCTGGCAGCAGATGTGCCCGTTCAGGCAGATCACCCGGTCCGAGGCCGCCATCACCACATGCAGATCGTGGCTGACCATCACCACCGCACAGCCCAACTCCTGCCGCACCTCCTCTATGCGGCGGTAGAAGGCGGCGGCGCCGGGCTGATCCAGCCCCTGGGTCGCCTCGTCCAGCAGCAGCAGCTGCGGCCGCTCCAGCAGGGCGCGCGCCAGCAGCACGCGCTGGAACTGGCCGCCGGAGAGGTCGACCATCTGCCGGTCGGCCAACCCCTCGGCGCCGGCGCGCCTCAGCACCTCGTCGGCCTGGGCCCGGCCGATCCGGTGCGGCAGCCCGAGGAACCGGCGCACCGTCAGCGGCAGCGACCGGTCGATGGCAAGCTTTTGCGGCACATAGCCCAGCCGCAGCCCCGGCGCCCGTTCGATGCGGCCGGCGGTGGGGCGGATGGCACCGATCAGCGCCCGCAGAAAGGTCGACTTGCCCGAGCCGTTGGGGCCGACGATGGTGACGATCTCGCCCGGGGCGATCTCGACATTGACGTCTTCGAGGATGGTATGGCCGCCCAGCCGGATCGTCAGGTCGCGCGCGGCGATCAGCGGGGCGGTCACGCCGCGGCCTCCGCGCAGGCGGGGCAGAGCCCTTCGGCCTCGACCACCACCTTTTCGATGATGAAACCGGTGGCGCGCGCCGCGGCGCCCAGCCGGCCGCCGTCCAGCACGGTCTCGGCCTCGGCCACCGCCTTGCAGATGCGGCAGATCAGAAAGGCCGGCACGTGATCCTCGCCCGGGTGCGAACAGGCGGTATAGGCGTTCATCCGTTCGATCCGGTGGGCGAAGCCGTGCGAGACCAGGAAATCCAGCGCCCGATAGGCCACCGGCGGCTGCGAGCCCAGCCCCTCGGCGGCGAGGATGTCGAGGATCTCATAGGCGCCCATGGCGCGATGCTGCTCCAGCAGAATCTCCAGCACCCGCCGGCGCGCCGGGGTGAATTGCAGCTTCTGCGCGGCGCAGCGCGCCTCGGCGGCGTTGAGCGCGTCGGCGATGCAATGGTCGTGGTCGTGCTGTTCGAAACCGATGGTGCTGCTCATGAGATCCGGTCCGGCTGTGTCGATCGGGGGTTGATATAAGATAACAGGGCCTATATCAAGCGAGACCATATGTTATAACATAACGTTCGAGGCTGAAATGTCCAAACTGCCGCTGCTTGCCACCCTCACTGCCCTTGGCGCCGGTCCGGCGCTGGCCGAGGTGCCGCGCGTCGTCACCGATATCGCCCCGGTTCATTCGCTGACCGCGCAGGTGATGCAGGGTCTGGGCGAGCCGGTGCTGCTGGTCAAGCCCGGCCAGTCGCCGCATTCCTACGCGCTGCGCCCGTCGGAGGCGCGCGCCCTGCAGGACGCCGGGCTGGTGGTCTGGGTCGGGCACGAGCTGGCGCCCTGGCTGGAGAAGCCGCTGGAGGCGTTGGCGGGCAAGGCCGAGCTGCTGGAGCTGCTGGACGGGGCGGGCACGGTGGCGCGCCCCTATCGCGGCGCGGCCGACATCCTGGCCGAGGCCGATCACGGTAGCGAGGGCCATGACGATCATGACGATCATGCCGGGCACGACGACCATGACGATCACGCCGCGGCGGAGCAGGACCACGATCATGATCACGCGGCGGCCGCCGGCGACGACGGCCATAACCACGACCACAGCGGACGCGATCCGCATGCCTGGCTCGACCCCGAGAACGGCAAAATCTGGCTGGGGCTGATCGCCGACCGTCTGGCCGCGCTGGACCCCGAGCATGCCGAGACCTATCGCGCCAATGCGGCGGCGGGGCAGGCGCGGATCGACGCGGTCGAGCAGGGGCTGACCGCCGAGCTGCAGCCGATGCAGGGCGTGCCTTTCGTCTCCTACCACGATGCGTTCCAGTATTTCGAACTGCGCTACGGTCTGACCCTGGTGGGCCGGGTCACCGCCAGCGATGCCGCCGATCCCAGCCCGGCGCAGCTGGCGCAGCTGCGCGACCGGCTGGACGATCTGGGCGTGCGCTGCGCCTTTACCGAACCGCAGTTCGACACCCGGCTGCTGCAGGCGGCGGTCGAGGGGCGCGACATCCCGATCCTGGAACTGGACCCGCTGGGCCGCGACCTCACGCCGGGGGCGGGGCTCTATCCGGCGCTGCTGGAGGATGTCGGTGCCTCCTTTGCCGCCTGTGCGGCGACGCTGAAGTAATCCCCGTTCGGGGGGATCACTCCGCCGGAGAGAACCCCTCGATCAGCTGGCGCAGCCCCAGGGCTGCGCCGGCGAAGATCGCCAGAAAGGTGACCGGGGCCGAGATGGCCAGCACCGAAAAGGCGCTCATCCCCTGGCCGACGGTGCAGCCCATGGCGATCACCGCGCCGACCCCCATCACCGCCGCGCCGATGATCTGGCGGCGCAGCTCGCGCGGGTCCTCGCAGGCCTCCCAGCGGAAATGACCGCGGATCAGTGAGCCGATGAAGGCGCCCAGCCAGACGCCGGCGACCGAGCCGACGGCGAAGCTGACCGGCCGCAGGCTGCCGCTCATCGCCCACAGGATGGTCTCGCCCACCGGGGCGGAATAGCTGTGCGACACCACCGGCAGCGCCTCGAACCCGTTGGTGTTGACCCATTGGGTGCCGGCCCAGCCCGACACGATGGCCAGACCCACCACCACCGACCAGAAGATCGCCTTGGGATCGCGCCGCAGCCCGGCGCCCCAGAGCGCGGCGATGCAGATCGCCAGCCCGATCGGAATGCCGATCGCCGCCAGCGGCCAGCCGGTCAGCGCCGAGATGTGATGCGCCAGCCCCGGCGGCAGGTCGGTGGTGACATCGACCTGGTGGAACAGCAGGTTGCGGACCGGCGCCAGCGGGCCGGCCAGGGTGATGTAGGTGGACACCCCCATCACCAGCACGATCACGAAGGACCGCAGGTCGCCGCCGCCCAGCCGGGCGATGGCGCCATAGCCGCAGTTGCCGGCCAGCGCCATGCCATAGCCGAACATCAGCCCGCCCAGGATCGAGGCCAGCGGCATCCAGCGGATCGACAGATAAAAGCTCTCGGTCTCATCGA
>JBFXGQ010000120.1:0-9617 GCA_050177915.1 Pseudodonghicola sp.
AGGTCATCAACCTCGCCCTCCAGGGCGGCGGCGCCCATGGCGCCTTTACCTGGGGGGTGCTCGACCGGCTGCTCGATGACGAGGAGATCGAGATCGCGGCGATCTCCGGCACCTCGGCCGGGGCACTGAACGCGGCGGCCTTCAAGGCCGGCATGGTCGAGGGCGGCCGCGAGGGCGCGCGCGACAATCTCGACTGGCTCTGGGGCGAGATGCACGGCATGGGCGACGTGCGGCTGAGCCACTGGCTGGGGGTGCTGGAGCCGGCGCAGGTGGCGCAGGCGATCGAATATTCGCTGCCCTTCTCGATGGCCGATGCCTGGTCGCGGATGGTCTCGCCCTATGCCTACGGGCCGTTCTACATCAATCCGCTTGAGCTGCTGGTCAAGGCGCTGGATTTCGACCGGGTCTGCGCCGCCGCCGCGCCCGAGCTGTTCATCTGCGCCACCAAGGTGCGCACCGGCAAGATCCGGGTGTTTTCCGGCACGGAGATCAGCACCGAGGCGGTGCTGGCCTCGGCCTGCCTGCCGGATCTGTTCCAGGCGGTCGAGATCGAGGACCCCGAGACCGGCGAGACCGAGGCCTATTGGGACGGCGGCTATACCGGCAACCCGGCGCTGTTCCCGCTGTTCCGGATGGATCTGCCGCCCGACATCGTGGTGGTCAACATCAACCCGCTGGAACGGCGCGAGGTGCCGATCACGCCACAGCAGATCCAGAACCGCATCAACGAGATCAGCTTCAACTCCTCGCTGCTGCGCGAGCTGCGGGCGATCAATTTCGTGCAGCGGCTGCTGGACGAGGGCGCGATGAGCGAGGATCGGATGAAGCGCTCGTATATCCACATGATCGCCGACGACGATCTGATGAACGCGCTGTCGGTAGCCACCAAGGTGGTGCCGACGCCGATGATTCTGACCCGGCTGAAGGAGGCCGGACGCCAGTCCGCCGATGCCTTTCTGGCCGCGCACAAGTCCGATCTGGGTCGGTGCAACACCGTCGATCTGGCCAGGATGTTCGGCTGATCGCCCGATCGGCCGCCCGTCGGGATGCCGCCTCGGGCGTCCGCTCAACGCCGAAGGCCCGGGGCGACGGGTCGGAACGTGCAGGCCCCCGGGTTATTCCGGCGGACGCGACGGGTCCTTGCTGTTGGGATAGACCAGCCCGGCCGAGATCACCAGCTTCGCCGCATCCTCGACCGTCATCTCCAGCTCGATCACATCCTCCTCGGGGAAATATAGCAGGAAGCCCGAGGTCGGGTTCGGCGTGGTGGGCACGAAGATGCTCATCAGCTTGCCGCCGGTTTCGGCGCGATCCGAAATCTCGCCCTTGGCCACCGTCGAGACGAAGCCGATGGCCCAGATCCCGCGGCGCGGATATTGCACCAGACAGGCCTTCTCGAACGACCGTTCCGACTGGGCGAAGACGGTTTCCGAGATCTGCTTGATCCCGGAGTAGATCGAGCGGACCACCGGCATGCGGTCCACCAGGCTTTCGGCGAAATTGATCAGCGAACGGCCGATGATGCCCTTGGCGACCCAGCCGACGACGATGGTGAAGATCAGGAAGATGATCACCCCGACGCCGCGCAGGTTGATGCCGATATACTGCTCGGGCCGCATCCGGTGCGGCACCAGCGGCAGCACGAAACCGTCGATCCAGCCGATCACCGTCAGCAGCAGCCAGATCGTCAGCCCGACCGGGGCGATGACCACCAGGCCGGTCAGAAAAGCGCCGCGCAAACGGGCCAGCAGGCGCGGCCGACGATGCGGTTCCTCGGAAAATGGCGTGCTCATCGGTAATCCATCCCTGTCCGTGGCGAACCTAGGATCTTTGCCCTGCCGGTACAATGGGACGATGCGTGACTTTTCCTTTTATGCCGTCAGCTTGCGCAAGGCTTGGGCGATCGCCGCCGCCAGCCGCGCGTTGTTCCGCACCAGCGCGATATTGGCGCGCAGCGACTGGCCCCGGGTCTGTTCGTAGATCCGCTCCAGCAGGAAGGGGGTGACCGCCTTGCCGGTGATTCCGGCCTCCTCGGCCTCGGCCTGGGCGAAGGCGATGATCGGGGCCAGCTTCTCGACCGGGATCTCATCCTCGGCCGGGATCGGATTGGCGACCAGCTGGCCGCCCGGCACGTTCAGCGCCCGGCGGGCGGCATGGGCGCGGGCGATCGCCTCGGCGCTGTCGACCCTGAGGGGCGCCGAATAGGGCGAGCGCCGCGACCAGAAGGCGGGGAACATGTCCTGGCCGTAGACGATCACCGGCACGCCCAGGGTCTCAAGAACCTCCATCGTCTTGCCCAGATCCAGAATCGCCTTGGCCCCGGCCGAGACGACGGTGACCGGGGTCTGCGCCAGTTCCTGCAGGTCGGCGGAGATGTCGAAGCTGGTCTCGGCGCCGCGGTGCACGCCGCCGATGCCGCCGGTGGCAAAGACATGGATGCCGGCGTGATGCGCCGCGATCATCGTCGCCGCCACCGTGGTCGCCCCGGTGCCGCCGGTGGCCAGGCAGACCGCCAGATCGGCGCGCGACAGTTTCGCCACATCGCGCGACTGGCCCAGCCGCTGCAGCTGTTCCGGCTCCAGCCCGATGTGCAGCCGGCCGTCCAGCACCGCGATGGTCGCCGGCGTCGCCCCGGCGGCGCGGATATCGGCCTCGACCTGGGTCGCCACCGCGACGTTCTGCGGATAGGGCATGCCGTGGGTGATGATGGTGCTTTCCAGCGCTACCAGCGGCTGGCCGGAGGATCGGGCGCGGGCGGCCTCGGCGGAAAAGGTCATGTAAATCATTGCGGCAATTCTCCTGAAACATAGCGGGCGGCGGCCTCGACCGCGCGGGCGAAGGCCTCGGCGCCGGTGCGGCCGGCGGCCTCCGCGGCGATATGGGCGGCCATGAAGGTGTCGCCGGCGCCGGTCACCCGGGCGGCCTGCACCGCCGGCGGCACCAGGCTGCGGACACCCTCGGCGCCGGCCTCGCTGGCGGCGCGCGGCCCGTCGGTGACCAGCACCCGGTTGACGCCGCGCGCGCGCATCGCCTGTGCAGCGGTTTCGGCATCGTCGAAGGCGGTATGGCAGAGCAGCCCGGCCTCTTCGAGATTGACGTAGAGCGTGGCGCAGCCGTGGTCGAGGAACGGCCGCAACCGCAGCGCCTTGCCGGGTGAGGCCGGCGCCACCCGCAGATCGGCGGCGGCGAAGGCCGGGCTCTGGGCGATTTCCTCCAGCAGCGCCTCGGTCAGATTGCCGTCGAGCGCGACGGTGCCGGTGAAGGGCGTCGCGGCGCAGCCCAGCGGGCCCTGCGTCACCGGCTCGAGGATGCGGGCGCCGGCGGTCTCCAGCGATTGCGCGTCGGCGATCGCCGCGATCAGCCCGTTGGCGCCTTCGACCGCCATATAGCGGTCGGTCGGCAGCCCCTCGGCGCGATAGATATGCTCGGTCACCATCCCCAGCGCGGCGCAGGCGGCGATCAGCTCGTCGCCCTCGGCATCCCGCCCGATGGCGGTCAGCAGGGTCGGGGTCAGGCCGAAGCGGCTGAGGGTCATGGCGATGTTCATCGCCACGCCGCCGGGCAGGCGGGTGATCCGGCCGGGCACGTCGGCGCCTTGGTGCATCGGCTGCGGCGAACGTCCGATCACGTCCCACAGAACGCTGCCGATACAGAGAAGAGGGGGCAAGTCGCGCGTCATCATGGCCTCGGTTGTGGCGAGTTTCGGGACAACGTTCAAGCGTATCGGCGGGTCCGCCGCAACCGGAGCGGGCGCGCGACAATCGGGGCACAGTCAGGCGTCGGAGCAAGGGCGCGGCGCCCGGGGCGGCGCCGGAAAATTGCGAATTTTCCGGACCGGAATTTTTCGAAAATTCCGGCGCGCCCCCCCGTGTCGGCGGCCGGTCCCGGGGCCTGGCCCGGGTCAGCCCATCGCGGCGGTGAGCGCCTTGAGCGCGGCGAGCGGATCCTCGGCGCCCCAGATCTCGTCGCCGATGCCGAAGAAATCGGTCACCGGCGCCAGTTGCGCCACCAGCTCCGGGGTCAGGCCGCCCTCGGCCACCACCGGCAGCTCGATCATCTGCGACCACCATTCGAACAGCTCGGCTTCGGCGACGCTGCCGTCGCCGAGCGCGGTGGCACCGACCGGGCCGAAGCTGACGTAATCGGCGCCGGCCTCGCCCGCGGTCATGCCGTCATGGCGCGAGGTTCCGCAGAAGCTGCCGACGATGGCATCGGCGCCCAGCTCCTTGCGCGCGGCACGCACCGATTTGGCCGCATCGCTCAGATGCACGCCGTCGAGCCCCAGCCGCTGCGCCAGCAGCAGGTGATCGGTGATCACCAGCGCGATGTCGCGGGCATGGCTGACCTCGCGCAGCGCATCGGCGGCGCGGGCGATGTCATCCTCATCGCGGGTGGCGAGCGTCAGGCGGATACAGGCGATCTCGGCCGCGTCCAGCACCCGCGCCATCCGGTCGGGAAAGATATCCAGATCGAAGGCGGGCGGGGTGATCAGGTAAAGCTGCGGCTGCTCGGGGGCGTCCATGGCGGCGGTCCTTGGGTTGGTTTCGGGGCGGTGTACCGGATTGCCGCGCGGTTGAAAACGGTTTTGGCGCCGGTTTCCTGCCGGTTTCCTCCGGGTTCGGGGCGGTGCCGCGCTTGCCCCGCGCGAGCGGTTTCATTAGAGCGGGGCGGATAATTCGGAAGGAGCGTCCATGCCCACAGCCACGCCTCAGCCCGCCGTCGTGCTGGTCCGCCCGCAGATGGGCGAGAATATCGGCGCCACCTCGCGCGCGATGTGGAACTTCGGGCTGGACCGGATGCGGCTGGTGGCGCCGCGCGACGGCTGGCCCAACCCCAGCGCCGTGGCGATGTCGAGCGGCGCCGGGCGGTTGCTGGACGAGGCCGAGCTCTATGACGATCTGGCCGGCGCTGTGGCCGATTGCTCTTATGTCTTCGCCACCACGGCGCGGCAGCGCGGGCTGACCAAGCCGGTCTACAGCCCCGAGCGGGCGATGCAGCTGGCCGCCGAGAAGATCGCCGCCGGCGAGAAGGTGGCGGTGCTGTTCGGACCCGAGCGCGCCGGGCTGGAGAATGACGATGTGGCACGCGCCAATGCGCTCATCTCGGTGCCGGTGAACCCCGAGTTCGGCTCGCTCAACCTGGCGCAATGCGTGCTGCTGCTGGCCTATGAATGGCGCCGTCAGGGGGACGGCATCCGCCATGAGACCATCGAGATGGCCGGCGCCGAATGGGCCAGCGGGCTCGAGGTCGAGAAGCTGGCCGAACATTACGAGGAGCGGCTGGAGCAGGCCGGGTTCTTCTTTCCGCCGGACAAGACCGAGAGCATGAAGGTCAACCTGCGCAACCTGTGGAGCCGGATGCGGCTGACGCGGGCCGATGTGCGGATGCTGCACGGGGTGATGCGCCAGATGGTGCGCTGGAAAGAGCGCGGCGACTGAGCGCCGCCGCGCCGGTCGATCGTCAGGCGGATCGCTCAGCGGCGGGGATGGTTGCGCCCGCCCGGTTGATTCGGATCGTTCTCCTGCCAGGGTGGTTGCTGCGGCTGCCGCGGTCTGGGTTGCAGCTGCTGCGGCTGTTGCGGCCGGGGCTGGACCTGTTGCGGTTGTCTCGGTCTGGGCTGCATCTGTTGCGGTTGTTTCGGCTGTCGCGGTCTGGGCTGCAATTGCTGGGGTTGTTGCGGCTGCCGCGGTCTGGGCTGCAACTGCTGTGGTTGCTGTGGCTGCCGCGGTTTGGGCTGCAATTGCTGCGGCTGTTGCGGCCGGGGCTGAACCTGTTGCGGTTGCCGCGGTTTGGGCTGCAGCCGCTGCGGTTGTTGCGGCTGTCGCGGTTTGGGCTGCAGTTGCTGCGGCTGTTGCGGCCGGGGCTGGACCTGTTGCGGTTGCCGCGGCTTCGGTTGCAGTGGCTGCGGTTGGTGCGGCCGGGGTTGAACCTGCGGCGGGTGATGCGGCTGCGGCCAGGCATGCGGCGGTTGCGGCTGCGGCCAATAAGGCACCGGCGGCACCGGGATCACCGGGCGCGGACGCGGGATGATGAAGATCGGCGGCGCCGGGCGTATCACATAGGGTTCGCGGTCGATCAGATAGCTGAAGAAGACCCAGAGCATCAGCCCCTCGGGGGTGCGAACCTGCGCCCAGTTGCCCAGCCGGGTGACCACCACCAGCCGGGTGCCGGGCCGCAGCACATGGTGGGTGCGGTAGCGGGTGCCGGGGCCGATCCGGGCGTTCAGATAGATGCCTTCGCGGACATAGACATAGGCCTCGGCCGAGGCGGCGCTGGCGCCGAGCGTCAGCGCGGCGGCGAGAAGAAGCGGGGCGAGGATCGGGGCGAAGAGGGTTCGGAACATATCGTATCTCCGGAAATGTGCCGGCGCAGCGGCGCCGACGCAGACAGTATACCCGATTTCCGCGCTGCCGCCCCGGCGAAAAGCCGGAGCGCGCGGATTGGCCGCTGTTCGCCGGCCGGGTCGCCGAGGCAGCCGGGGGTCAGTTCGCCGGCTTGCGCGGCTGGCCCGGTTGTTGGCCCGGCTGCTGTGCCGGCGTCTGGCCCTGCTGCTTGGACTGCTGCTGGCGCGGTTGCGGCTGGGCCGGGGGTTGCACGGGCTGGGTCTGCTGGCGCTGCTGCTGCTGTTGCTGTTGCTGTTGCTGCTGCGGTTGCGACGCCTTGGGTTGCGGCTGAGGTTGAGGTTTTGGCTGCGGTTGCGTCGCCACCGGGTGCGCCACCGGCGCCTTGCCCTGCGACGCCTGATCCATCAGGTATGCGCCGAACACCCACAGCAGCAGCCCCTCGGGGGTGCGGACCTGCGCCCAGTTGCCGATCTGCTGTACCAGCGTGATCCGGGTGCCGGGCGCCAGCACGCGCCGGGCGGCATAGCCGGCGCCGGGGCCGCTGCGGGCATTCAGATTCACGCCCTCGCGGACATAGCGGTAGCTGTCGGCATGGGCGGCGCCGGCGGTGAGCGCCACCGCGGCGGCCAGGGTGAGCGGCGCCAGAACTTTGCGAAACATATCGGTCTCCTTCCCGGGGATATCCGTGCGATATACCTGTTGATACGCGCCCGCCACGACGTTCCGTCGCCGGTCGCGGGATTTTCTTTGTCCTGCCGGCGGATGGGAGTGCATTGTCCTGCCCCGCCGCCCGGTCTACATGGGGGCAGACGCAGACAGACAGAACAGGTGGGGCGACCACATGGCGACCAAACGGTCCATTTTCGAAGAGGTCGGCGAGAGCGGCGCGCCCGCGGCTGCCTCGGCCACCGGCGCGATCGACCGCGGCCGGCGCGGCGCGCGGCGCGGCATTCGCGCCTGGCTGGCGGTGATATTCCTGCTGGTGGTGGCGATGATCGCGGTGGGCGGGCTGACCCGGCTGACCGACAGCGGTCTCAGCATCACCGAATGGCGGCCGATCACCGGCGCGATCCCGCCGCTGACCGAGGCCGACTGGCAGGCCGAATTCGACAAGTACAAGCAGATCGACCAGTGGCGGATCGAGAACCAGTGGATGCAGCTGTCGGATTTCAAGGAAATCTATTGGTGGGAATGGAGCCATCGCCAGCTGGGCCGGCTGATCGGGCTGGTCTGGGCGCTGGGGTTCTTCGGCTTTCTGATCGCCCGGCAGATCCCGCGGGGCTGGGCCGGCAAGCTGATCGTCCCGGGCGCGCTGGGCGGGCTGCAGGGGGCGATCGGCTGGTGGATGGTCGCTTCGGGCGTGACCCAGGGGCAGGGGATGACCGCGGTCGCCTCCTACCGGCTGGCCACCCATCTCGGCCTCGCCTTCATCATCCTCGGGGTGATCGCCTGGTACATGTTCCAGCTCGGCCGTGAGGAGCGCGACCTGCTGCAGGCGCGCCGGCTGCGTGAGACCAAGCTGTTCGGCCTGTCGACCGGCTGGCTGCATTTCGCCTTTTTGCAAATCATCCTCGGCGCGCTGGTGGCCGGCATCGACGCCGGCCGGTCCTATACCGACTGGCCGCTGATGGGGGGCCAGTGGCTGCCGCCCAACCCCTTCATGATCGAGCCGCTGTGGCGGAACTTCTTCGAGAACCCGGGGCTGGTGCAATTCGTTCACCGGATCAGCGGCTATCTGCTGCTGATCTTCGGCGTGGTGGTCTGGCTGAAGGGCCGGCGGTCGGCCCATGCGGCGACGCGCCTTGCCTTCAACGCGGCCTTCGCGGCGCTGCTGGTGCAGGTGGCGCTCGGCATCGTCACCGTGCTCTATGCCGCGCCGGTGCATGCGGCGCTGACCCACCAGCTGGTGGCGGTGCTGGTCTGGGTGCTGATCCTGCGGGCCCGCTTCCTGTCGGCCTGTCCCCGGGTGCAATCGGTCAGGGAGAGCGTGAAATGACCGCCTATGACGATCTGATGGCCTTCACCCGCGACACCCAGGCGCTGGCAGAGATCGCCGGCCGGCTGGGCTGGGATCAGGAGACCGTGATGCCGCGCGGCGCCGCCGCCCAGCGGGGCGCCGAGATGGCGGCGATCGAGGCGGTGCTGCATGCCCGCCGCGCCGAGCCGCGGGTGGCCGACTGGCTGGAGCGGGCCGAGGCGCCCGACGCCGTCGGCGCCGCCCATCTGCGCGAGATCCGTCGCAGCTACGACCGCACCGTCAAGATCCCGGCGGCGCTGGCCACCAAGCTGGCGCAGGTCACCTCCGAGGCGCAGGGCAAATGGGCCGAGGCACGCGCGGCCGAGGATATCGCCGCCTTCCTGCCGGTGCTGCAGGAGGTCGTCGCGCTGAAACGCGAGGAGGGCGCGGCGCTGGCCGCCGGCGGCGATCTCTATGACGCCATGCTGGAGGATTACGAGCCCGGCACCACCGGCGCCCAGATCGCCGCCACCTTCGACGCCATGCGGCCGCGGCTGGTGGCGCTGCGCGCGGCGATCCTGGAGCGGCCGGCGCCGGCCGGGCTGAGCGGCTATTACCCGGCCGAGGCGCAGATGCGGATGACCCGGCAGCTGGCCGAGACCTTCGGCTATGACCTGACGCGGGGGCGGATCGACAAGGCGGTGCACCCGTTCAGCTCCGGCTCGGGCAACGACGTGCGGATCACCACCCGCACCAACGAGGACGATCCGTTCAACTGCATCTACTCGACCATCCACGAGACCGGCCACGCCTGTTACGAGCAGAACATCGACCAGGCCTATCTGCTGACGCCGCTGGGCCGCGGCGTGTCGATGGGCGTGCACGAGAGCCAGAGCCGGATCTACGAAAACCAGCTCGGCCGTTCGCGCGCCTTCACCGGCTGGCTGTTCGCCCGGATGACCGAGACCTATGGCGATATCGGCGTGGGGGATGCAGAGGCGTTCTATGCGGCGGTGAACCGGGTGCATCCGGGCTATATCCGCACCGAGGCCGACGAGGTGCAGTACAACCTGCACATCATGCTGCGCTTCGATCTGGAACGCGCGCTGATGGAGGGCGACCTGCAGGTCGCCGATCTGGAGGCCGCCTGGAACGACCGCTTCGAGGCCGATTTCGGCTATGCCGTCGACAAGCCCTCGAACGGCGTGCTGCAGGATGTGCACTGGTCGGTGGGCCTGTTCGGCTATTTCCCCACCTATGCGCTGGGCAACGTCTACGCCGGCTGCCTGCACGCGGCGCTGCGCCGGGCGGTGCCG
>JBFXGQ010000121.1:0-9590 GCA_050177915.1 Pseudodonghicola sp.
GCTGCGCGAGTCGATGGCGGCGCTGTTCCTGCGCCAATGCGGCTATAGCGGCACGCAGGTGGTGGTGGACCCGATGTGCGGCTCCGGCACCTTCGTGATCGAGGCCGCCGAGATCGCCGCCGGCCTCGCCCCCGGGCGCTCGCGCCGCTTCGCCTTCGAGGATCTGGCGGGCTTCGACGCCGCCGCCTGGGACAAGATGCGCGCTGGCGCCGCGGTGCCGCAGCGCATTCCGGCGCAGCGCTTCTACGGTTCGGACCGCGACGCCGGCGCCGTGCGCATGGCAACCGAGAACGCCGAACGCGCCGGCGTGGCCGACTGGTGCAGCTTCACCCAGATGCCGTTCAGCGATCTGGTCCGGCCCGAGGGGGCGCCGGGCCTGGTCATGGTCAACCCGCCCTATGGCGCGCGGATCGGCAACAAGAAGCTGCTTTACGGGCTCTATGGCGCGCTGGGCGGGGTGCTGAAGGACCGGTTCGCCGGTTGGCGCGTCGGGCTGGTGACCAGCGAGCCGGGGCTGGCCAAGGCCACCGGCCTGCCGTTCGATCCGCCGGGGCCGCCGGTGGCGCATGGCGGGCTGAAGGTGAAGCTTTACAGCTGTCAGCTGGTTTAGGCCCCCTTCCGTTTTCGTTTCGGAAGAGATCCCGGCGCAGCCTGTGCTGTGCGCGGACGGCAGCGGCGCCCCGGTTCAGGGCGCCGCTCGGGGTCGTTACGCCGCCGCCCGGCGGCGCGAGGCGACGGCGGCGGCCAGATCCTCCAGCACGGCGACGGTGTCCTCCCAGCCGATGCAGCCGTCGGTGATGCTCTGGCCATAGGTCAGCGGCTCGCCCTCGACCGGCGTCTGGGCGCCGGCGATCAGATGGCTTTCGATCATCATGCCGCGCACGCGGGTCTCGCCGCCGCGGATCTGCTCGGCGACATCGGCCACCACCGCGGGCTGCCGCGCCGGGTCCTTGCCGCTGTTGGCATGGCTGGCGTCGATCACGATGCGCGGGTCGACGCCGGCCCTGGCCGCCGCCTGCGCCACCGCCTCGACATCCTCGGCGCCGTAGTTGGTGCCCTTGCCGCCACGCAGGATCACATGGCAGTCGGCGTTGCCGGTGGTATGGGCGATCGCGGCCTGCCCGTCGCTGGTCACCGCCGGGAAGTAATGCGGCTGGCTGGCCGACTGGATCGCGTCGAGCGCCACCTTCACGCCGCCGTCGGTGCCGTTCTTGAACCCCACCGGGCAGGACAGGCCCGAGGCCAGCTGGCGGTGGATCTGGCTTTCGGTGGTGCGCGCGCCGATGGCGCCCCAGGTGATCAGGTCGGAGAAATACTGCGGCGTGATCGGGTCGAGGAATTCGGTCCCCGCCGGCAACCCCATGCGGTTGATGTCCAGCAGCAGGTGGCGGGCGATGCGCAGCCCCTCGTCGATGCGGCAGGTGCCGTCGAGGTAGGGGTCGTTGATCAGCCCCTTCCAGCCCACGGTGGTGCGGGGTTTCTCGAAATAGACGCGCATCACGATCTCCAGCCGGTCGGAGAGGCGGGCGCGTTCGGCGGCCAGCCGGGCGGCGTAATCGCGGGCGGCCTCGGGGTCGTGGATCGAGCAGGGGCCGACCATGACCAGCAGCCGGTCGTCGTGGTTCTCGAAGATCGCGCGGATGGCGTCGCGGCCGCGGGTGACGGTACGGGTCACCGCGGCGTCGCGGGGCAGGGTGCGGATCACCTCTGCCGGGGTGGGCAGCGGCTTGAGTTCAAGAATGCGAAGGTCCTGGGTTTCGGTGAGCATCGGTCTCGGGGTCCTCTGAGGTTTGTCTGAGAGGGTCTGACCGGGCGCCTGAAACTGAAAAGCCGCCGGTCAGACCAGCGGCTTGAAGGTTCGGTGTATCGCGTCGTTTCGCTTACACGGCCACCCGCATCCGCTGGGGACAGCGGAACCAATAAAACGCGGTGGCAAAGGTGTAAGTCTGGGTCATGGATATCCGCATAGGGGATTTTCGCCCGCCTGTCACCCCGGAATTTTCCCTATCGCCCCGCTGCGGCGACTTCGCCCTGTGCGCGCGCCGGGCCGGCTGCTAGGATCGGGTCGTCCCGCCGTGGCATCAGGGCGGGAAAGGAGGCATGTGATGAAGTTCTCGAAGCTTTCGGAACGCCAGATCCTCAAGGCCCAGGCCGAGGGGCAGCTCGACAACCTCAAGGGGGCGGGCAAGCCGTTGCCGCCGGTGGGCGGCGGCGATTATGCCGAGGCGGCGGGGTTCCGCATCATGGCCGAGGCCGGCGCGCTGCCGAAGGAGGTGGAGCTGCGCAAGGCGGTGCAGGCGCAGGCGCGGGTGCTGCGCGACACCACCGATCCCGAGCAGCGCAAGGCCGAGATGCGCAAATTCGCCGAATTGCAGCAGGCGCTGGCGATTCAGGAGGAGGCGCGGCGCAAGTATTACCGCGGCTGAGGCCAGGGCATGCGCCCGGCCCGTACCGTAAGGCGGTCTTGGTGAAAGGCGGTCTGCGGGGCGTCAGCCCGGGCCGCACCCACCCTCGGGGGCGGGTGCGATCCTTGGCGCGATCAGACCGGCGATGGCGCAAGACGGCCGTTTCGCGCCGCCGCCACCGCTGCGGCGATCTCGCGCGCCGCGGCCTCGGGGTCGGGCCGGCCGCAGATGGCCGAGACCACCGCCAACCCCAGCGCCCCGGCCGCCAGCGCCGCACCCGCGTGATGCGCCTTGAGCCCGCCGATTGCCACCGCCGGCACCGGCGCGGCGGCGATCTGTGCCGCCAGCCCGTCGAAGCCCACCGGCGTCTTGTGGTCCAGCTTGGTCGGCGTCGCGAAGACCGGGCCGGCGCCGACGTAATCGACCAGCGCCGGATCGACCGCGGCGGCCAGATCGGGCCGCTCCACCGTCAGCCCCAGAATGGCGCCGGGCCCGATCCGCGCGCGGGCCTCGGCCACGCCCATGTCGCCCTGACCGATGTGGATGCCGTCGGCGCCGATCGCCACCGCCGCCGCCACATCGTCGTTGACGATGAGCCGCGCACCGCTCCCCGCCAGCGCCGCCTTCAGCGCGCGCCCGGTCTCGATCATCCGGGCGGTGCCGCCGTCCTTGTCGCGCAGCTGCACCATGGTGGCGCCGCCCGCCACCGCGCGGCGCGCGGTCTCGACCATGCCGATCCCGGCGCAGAGGCCGGGATCGAGCACCAGATAGACCGAGAGATCGAACGCCGCCCTCATGCGGCGCTGACCCGCGCCTCGGCATCGAGCGCCTCGGGGCTGAGACCGTGCAGCGCATCGAGGAAGCGCGTGCCGAAGGAGCCCGGCCCCGCCGCCGCCTCATGCGCCCGGGCGCCGGCCACCGCGTAATGCGCCAGCGCGCCCACGGCGGCGTCGAAGGCATCGCCCGCGACCGCCGCATAGGCGCCGCAGAGGCAGGTCAGCGAACAGCCCAGTGCGGTGTTCAGCGGCATATAGGCCGAGCCGCCGGCGATCCGCACCGCGCGGCTGCCGTCGGTGACGAAATCGACCTCTCCGGTCACCGCCACCACGGCGCCGCTCGCTTGCGCCAGCCGCCGCGCGCCATCCTCGGCCAGCGCCACGGAATCGCGGCCGTCGACGCCCTGGCCGTTGCTCGCCTCTCCCGCCAGCGACAGGATCTCCGAGGCATTGCCGCGGATGATCGTCGGGCGCAGCGCCACCAGATCGGCCGCCGCCCGGCGGCGCAGCCGGGTCGCCTGACAGGCCACCGGGTCCAGCACCCAGGGGCGACCGGCCTCCTGCGCGCCCTCGATGGCGGCGCGCATGCCGGCCAGGAACGGTGCGCTCAGCGTGCCGATATTCACCGTCAGCGCGCCCGAGATGCGGGCGAATTCGCCGGCCTCCTCGGCATCCGACACCATCGCCGGGCTGGCGCCGGCGGCCAGCAGCACATTGGCGGCGATGTTCATCGCCACGAAGTTGGTGATGCATTGCACCAGCGGCGGCTCGGCCCGCAGCGCGGTCAGCAGGGTTCCGGGGGTCTGGTTCATTGCTGGTCCTCCGTCACCGGCATGTAGAGCTCGCCACCCTCGCGGAACTTCTCGGCCATCTTGGCCATGCCTTCCTTCTGCGCCTCGGCCCGGATGTCGTGAGAGATCCGCATCGAACAGAACTTCGGCCCGCACATGGAGCAGAAATGCGCCACCTTATGCGCCTCCTTCGGCAGGGTCTGGTCATGGAAGGCCCGCGCGGTGTCCGGGTCGAGCGAGAGGTTGAACTGATCCTCCCAGCGGAATTCGAACCGCGCCCGGCTGAGTGCGTCGTCGCGGATCCGCGCCGCCGGATGCCCCTTGGCCAGATCGGCGGCATGGGCGGCGATCTTGTAGGTGATCACCCCCACCTTCACATCGTCGCGGTCGGGCAGGCCCAGATGTTCCTTCGGCGTCACGTAGCACAGCATCGCGGTGCCGAACCAGCCGATCATCGCGGCGCCGATGCCGCTGGTGATATGGTCGTAGCCCGGCGCGATATCGGTGGTGAGCGGCCCCAGCGTGTAGAAGGGCGCCTCGTGGCAGACCTCCAGCTGCTTGTCCATATTCTCCTTGATCTTGTGCATGGCCACATGGCCCGGCCCCTCGATCATCACCTGACAGTCCTTGGCCCAGGCGATCTGGGTCAGCGCGCCCAGCGTCTCCAGCTCGGCGAATTGCGCCTGGTCGTTGGCGTCGGCGATGGAGCCCGGGCGCAGACCGTCGCCCAAGGAAAACGACACGTCATAGGCCCGCGCGATGTCGCAGATCTCGTCGAAATGCTCGTAGAGGAAGCTTTCGCGGTGATGATGCAGGCACCATTTCGCCATGATCGAACCGCCGCGGCTGACGATCCCGGTCACCCGGTTCACCGTCATCGGGATCATGTGCAGCCGGACGCCGGCGTGGATGGTGAAGTAATCCACCCCCTGTTCCGCCTGTTCGATCAGCGTGTCGCGGAACACCTCCCAGGACAGATCCTCGGCGATGCCGCCGACCTTCTCCAAGGCCTGATAGAGCGGCACGGTGCCGATCGGCACCGGCGAATTGCGCACGATCCACTCGCGGATGTTGTGGATGTTGCGCCCCGTCGACAGGTCCATCACCGTATCGGCGCCCCAGCGGGTGGCCCAGACCATCTTCTCGACCTCTTCCGCCATCGAGGAGGTCACGGCCGAGTTGCCGATATTGGCGTTGATCTTGACCAGGAAGTTGCGGCCGATCGCCATCGGCTCGGCCTCGGGGTGGTTGATGTTCGACGGGATGATGGCGCGGCCGCGGGCGATCTCGTCGCGGACGAACTCGGGCGTGATGAAATCCGGGATCGCGGCGCCCCAGCCGTTGCCATCGCGCGCCAACGCCTCCCTGACCGCCTGCCGTCCGAGGTTCTCGCGGATGGCGACGAATTCCATCTCGGGCGTGACGATGCCGGCCCGGGCATAGGCCATCTGCGTCACCGCCTTGCCGTCCTTCGCCCGCAGCGGCGCGTTGCGGACGGGGAATTCGGGCGTCAGCCGGGCGCCTTCGGCAAAGCCGTTGTCCTCGGGCTTGACCACCCGGCCGGCGTAGCGTTCGACATCGCCGCGCGCCACGATCCAGTCCTCGCGCAGGCGCGGCAGGCCGCGGTCGATGGCGATCTCGGCCTCGGGGTCGGTATAGGGGCCGGAGCTGTCGTAGACGGTGACCGGCGGCTCGCCGGCGCTCGGGTGCAGGTCGATCTCGCGCATCGGCACGCGGATCTGCGGGTGCAGCTGGCCTGCGTGCCAGACCCGGCGCGAGGCCGGCAGCGGGCCGGTGGTGACGGTCGGGGAAAGGTCTTTCATGGGTCGGAGCCTCCAGTGCTCGAAGCGGTGGAGACCCAGTTCGCCGTATCGAATGGAGGAAGCCTTGGCGTATTCCGGCACGGATGACCGGCAGTTCCCGCAAAGCGTGACACCATCCCTACGCCAGTGTGAACTGGATCAGGTTCATCGGGTCACTGCGCTGCGCGGGTGCCTCGGGCATTGCCCTCGGCGGTCCGGCCATCAGTATCTCAGCCCCTTGTCGGGACCCCCCGGGTGAGTGCGCGAAACCTGCACCCGCACGCGGCATCTGTCAATGCACCTTGCGTCACTGTGCCCGGACCGGGCACGGGCGGGATTGCGGCGGCCGGGCGCCGCCCCCTATACCCGTGGGTCAGGAGACAGGAGGATCGCCCATGCAGATCGGGGACGAGCTGGACCC
Source organism: Pseudodonghicola sp. (assembly GCA_050177915.1). Lineage (GTDB taxonomy): Bacteria > Pseudomonadota > Alphaproteobacteria > Rhodobacterales > Rhodobacteraceae > Pseudodonghicola. Next base: position 6,196 of record JBFXGQ010000121.1, read on the forward strand.
GCGCACCGTCGCGCGGATGCAGGAGAATTTCGCGGCCCAGGGGCTGATGGCGCATCTGGGGGCAGAGATCCTCGAACTGCGCGCGGGGCTGGCCAGGCTGGGGCTGCCGTTCCGCCCCGAGCTGACCCAGCAGCACGGCTATTTCCACGCCGGCGGCACCTCGGCGCTGGCCGATACCGCGGGGGGATTCGCCGGTTTCACCATGTTCCCCGAGGATGCGCAGGTGCTGACGGTGGAATTCAAGCTGAACCTGATCAACCCCGGCCAGGGCGAGCGGCTGGAGGCCATCGGCCGGGTGATCAAGCCCGGGCGCACGCTGACGATCTGCCAGCTTGATGTCTGGGGGGTGAGCGGCGAGACGCGCAAGCATGTGGCGACCGGCATGCAGACGCTGATCTGCCTGCGCCCGGGGGCCTAGGCCGCATCTATCGGCCCCGGCCGCGCGGCCCCGGGGCCGCGCGCCGCGTCACCGCCAGATCTCGTGAAAATGATGCAGCGGCCCGTGGCCCCGGCCGACGTCGAGCCGATCCGCGGCCGCCAGCGCCCCCTGCAGATAGGTCTTGGCGCGTCCCACCGCCTGCGCCATCGGCATCCCCGGCAGCAGCGCCGCAATCGCCGCCGACAGGGTGCAGCCGGTGCCGTGGTCGTTCGTCGTGGCGATGCGCGGGGCGGAAAACCGCTGCACCCCCTCCGGGCCGGCGAGCAGATCGGTGCTCTCGGTGCTGCCGGCCAGATGGCCGCCCTTCAGCAGCACCCATTGCGGCCCCATCGCCCGCAGCGCCGGCAGCGCCGCTGCCATGTCGTCCGCGGTCCAGCCATCGGCGCGGTCCAGCAGCACCGCCGCCTCGGGCAGGTTGGGGGTGATCACGCTGGCCAGCGGCACCAGCTCGGCGCGCAGCGCCGCCACCGCCTCGGGGTCCAGCAGCGGATCGCCGCTTTTCGCCACCATCACCGGATCGAACACCACATTGCGCGCGCCATGCGCCCGCAGCCGGTCGGCGACGGCGCGGATGATGCCGGCGTTGGCGACCATGCCGATCTTGACCGCGTCCACCCGCACGTCGTCGAACACGGCGTCGATCTGATCGGCCACGAACCCGGGCTCCAGCGCCACCACGCCGCGCACGCCGCAGGTGTTCTGCGCCACCACGGCGGTGATCGCGCTCATCCCATAGGCGCCGAGCGCCGAGAAGGTCTTGAGATCGGCCTGAATGCCGGCGCCGCCCGAAGGGTCGGTGCCGGCGATGGTCAGCACGTTGGGGATGGTCATAAGGCGGCCTCTGTGTCTGAGGCCGGCAAAAGGCGGCGCGCTCACCTGTCCCTTCGCCGGCATGATCCGGATCAGGTTCAAAGGGTCACCGCGCCGCGCCGCTGCGCCATCGGCCTCTCAGCCCCTTGCCGGGACCCCCCTCGGGTGGCGCCGTTCTACCCCGTGGGCGCGGCGGGGGGAAGGGGCCGGGCCTGCGGATGCGCCGCGCCCCAGATCCGCGCGGTGTCGCGGGCCAGCTGGCGCGCCTCTGTCGCGCTGAGCCGGGCCCGCGCTGCTGCCGGATCGCCGCCGGCACGGTCGAGCGCCGCCCGCCAGGCCCGCAGCGCCGAGCGCGGCGACCAGGGCAGGGCGGCGCTGGCGAGCCAGGCGCGCAGCTCGGCCGGCAGCCGGTCGTAGGCCGCCATCGGGTCCGAGGCGCGGCGGCGGCGGCGCAGTGCGCTGCGGAGGTTGGCGGCGCCGGCGGGGCGGCCCATCACGGCGCCTCCGCCGCGACTGCCACATCCAGCACCAGCAGCAGCCGGGTCTCGCCGCTGCCTTCGATCGGGGGCGAGCGGTGCAGCAGCCCGCAGGGCGCCGCCCCGGGCCAGAGCCGGCCGCGAAACACCCCGACCCAGCCGGCGGCCATCCGCTGCACCGACTGCGGCTGCCCGTCGGGACCGGCGGCGCCGTATTCCGTGCCGCGCCCGCGATAGGTGCACAGCAACCGCGCCGGCACATGGTCGACATGGAACCGGCGGCAGGCATCGCCGCGCACCGGATCCAGCCGCAGCTGCAGATGCGGCGTGCCCATCAGCCCGGCGAAGCCCGCCGCCAGATCGGCGACATCGGCGCAGAACCGGCGGCGGCCGGGGCCGGCGGCGATCCCGGCAGCGGCGCAGGCCTGATCCACCGCCGCCGCCACCCGGTCGGCCGGCAGGCTCTGCCGCAGGGCGGGCAGCCGGTCGGCCGGCAGGCTGTCAAGCCAGGCGCCGAGCAGCGGATCGGGCTGGCGCTGCCAGATCGCGGCGGCGCAGCCCGGCGCCCGCAGCGTCTCGAGGATCTGCCGCGCGCGGCCCTCCGCCACGCCGGTGACGGTGCCGCCGGCGGGATGTGCGGCCGGTCTCATGCCGCCTGCGGCGCCCGCCGCCAGGCCGGGAAGGGATCGGGCAGGGCGCGCCAGTCGGCGGCATCAAAACGGTCGTCATCGCCCACCAGCGCCGCGTCCAGCGCCGCGGTGATGGCGCGCCGGTCCATGCCGGAGCCGATGAAGACCAGTTCCTGCCGGCGGTCGCCGAAGGGCTCCTGCCAGTGCCGCGCCAGCCAGTCGCGCGCCTGCGGATGCGGCGGCCAGCGGTCCTGCGGCACGGTGGCCCACCAGATCCCCAGCGGCTTCACCGTGCTGAGCGCGCCGGCCAGCGAGAACTCGGCCAGCCAGTCGGGGCGGGTGGCGATCCAGAAATGCCCCTTGGCGCGGATCACCCCTGGCAGCGGCCCGTTCAGTACATCGTGGATCTTCTGCGGCGCGAACGGCCGGCGGGCGCGGTAGACGAAGGAGGAGATGCCGTATTCCTCGGTCTCGGGCAGGTGATCGGCGAAGCCGTACAGCTCCTTGGCCCAGAGCGGGTGGTCCTGCGCGGTCTCGAAATCGAACAGGCCGGTGTCGAAGATATCCGCCGGGTCGACCTTGCCGAAATCGGTCTCGATGATGCGGGCGTCGGGGTTCAGCGCGGTGACGATCTTGCGCGCGGCGTCCAGCCGTTCGGGCCCCGCGACGCTGACCTTGTTCAGCACCACGATATCCGAGAATTCGATCTGATCGACCAGCAGATCGACCAGCGTGCGGTCGTCGGCCTCGCCCAGGCTCTCGCCGCGGTCCTTCAGGAAATCGTGGCTGGCGTAGTCGTTCAGCAGGTTGGCGGTGTCGACCACCGTCACCATCGTGTCCAGCCGGGCGATGTCCGACAGGCTGGCGCCGGCCTCGTCGCGGAATTCGAAGGTGGCGGCGACGGGGAGCGGTTCGGCGATGCCGGTGGATTCGATCAGCAGGTAGTCGAAGCGACCCTCCCCGGCCAGCCGGCGCACCTCGGTCAGCAGGTCGTCGCGCAGGGTGCAGCAGATGCAGCCGTTGGTCATCTCGACCAGCTTC